>DAOMZC010000037.1:0-18099 GCA_035437965.1 Pseudomonadota bacterium | reverse complement strand
GCTCGCCGAGCAGTTCGGCACGGCGCGACGGAGCAGCGAGTCGGCTCGCGAGGCAGAGGTCGCCGGGGGACGGACTCTGCCGCTCGCCTCGCTCTTTGGCGGGCGCGAGGCACCTCCGGCGACCGCGGTGGCCACCGGCGCCACCCTCCCCGGACGCCTGGCCGAGGCGATGCTCACCGGCTTCCCGCGCCGCCCCGCCGGCGGACCGGACGCGGGCTCGCCCTCAGGCGGACCCAGCGTCGAGCGGCTATCCAGGCTGCTCAGCCAGCTGCCGGCGCAGTGGCTGCCGTCTTCGGCGGTGACGACGGCGATGCAGTCCGGCGGCGTCGCCGATTCGGCGGTCTGGCAGCGGCTGCCGGCGAGCTTGACCCGGCTCGCCGCCGCTGCCCTGCGCGGCGACCAGGCCGGCGCGACTGACGACGAGGAGCCCCAGGTGGAGTGCCACTCACACCTGACGCTGGTGAAGGGCAGCTCGCCCGCCGCCCAGAAGGCCCAGCGCCCCGTCGAGCCGGCGTGGAAGCAGCAGACCCCGCAGGCGATGGTCAACGCGGCGCTGCAGAAGGTCGCCGGCTCGGGGACGCCGATGGCGGCGGCGGCCAAGATGCTGGAGACCCTGCGCGGGCAGGGCGGCGCGCAGGGGGTGCGGCCCGACGACCGCATCAGCCTGGGGGACCTGACCCTCATCGCGATCTCGATGGGCGACAACCGCATGGCGGCGATCTCCAAGAGCGGCACCCCGTCGACGGTGCCGCACGTCGAGTCGGCGCTGCGGCAGGACGACCACCAGCTGGTGCAGCCCGAGACCGAGCATACGATGAACCAGAAGGTCGATGCCCTGGCCAAGATGTGCCTGAAGTACGTCGAGAAGCACGAGCAGATGATGAAAGAGCGCGGCTCCTTCGACAGCTAGGCGCCCCTGAACCCGCCCAGTCAGGGCCAAATCGCCAAATTTCGCCAAATTTCGCCGAATCTCGCCCAACCACAAGGACCCCCAAAATCCAGTCAGCCGCAACCACCCGGGCGGCGGCCCGCGCGAGGCTCACCCCGTCGTCGCGCGGCTGACTTTGCCAGCGGACCGGCCAAGACTGGCTAAACTTCACGGTGAGAGGGCAAATTGTCCCGTGAGATGATGTGGCCATGATCAACAAGACCCTTGTCGGCGCGCTGGTTGTCGGCGTCGCCTCTGTGGCGCGCCTGGCCGCTGCGGCGCCCGCTGCACCCGTCGCTGCTAGCGCGGCGCGACCCCCCGCGGCGGCGCCCGCGATCGTCGCCAGCCTGCACCTGCAGCGCGCCGATTCGACGCTGACCGCGCTGCGCGGCTACCTCCCGTTCCCGATCAATCCGCAGGATGTGCTCAAGGATCTCGTCGGGGATTTCAACAAGCTGGTGCTCTTGTCGGCGCCGATGGACCTCGTGGTGGCGCTGGATCCCGCCGCCGGTGAGAGCTTGGAGCGGCCCCTGTGGGGGTTCGCGCTGGGCATCACCGCCGCCGAGGACGCGCGCCTGCTGGCGCAGTCGCGGGGCTATCTCACTGACGGCAGCGCCGGCAACTACCGGATGAGCGTGCCGGTGCAGGCCAACGGCCGCGGGCTGTTCTGCTACTTGACGACGCTGCCGGGCGGCACCGGGCGGCTGGCGTGCAGCAGCCGCGACCGCGACCGCGACCTGCTCGGGCCCTACCTGGGGCGCCTGGTGCCGTCGGCCGCGGCGCAGGCCGTCGACCTCCATGGCGAGCTGCTCGTCTCGACGCTGGTCCGCAACTACGCGGGTCCCTGGCAGCGCGTGCTGCAGGTCGGCGGCCTGGCGCTGCCGCAGCGGCTGGCGCTCGGCGAGCCGAAGTTCGATCGCGCGGTCACCGACGCCACCCAGGCGCTCATCGGGGAGCTCCTGGCGGTGAGCCACGATCTGCAGCTGGTGGCGCTCGACCTGTCCCTGCAGCAGGGCGGCGCCCAGCTGCAGCTCGGCTATCGTATGGGTGGCCACGAGTCGGTGTGGGCGCAGGCCGACGCCCAGGCCGCGGCGCGACCGGTGAGCGGTCCGCCGCCGGTGTTCCTGGCGCTGCCGGCCGACGCGACCGCGGCCTCCTACAGGACCACCGAGGCGAAGTGGGCGCAGCGGCTGCTGGAGCTCGCGTGGCCGATGGTCGACGGCTACCTCGAGCACGACGGCCTGACGGAGCCCGATCGGCAGGCGCTGGCCGAGCTCCTGCTGAAGATCCCCAAGTTCGAGGGACCGGTGACCACGGTCCTCGCCGAGGTCCCGACGGGCGCGGCGCCGGCCGGGCGCGGCGACGAGCTCGGCGCGCTGCTCGGCGGCACCACCTATCTTGCGACCACCGACGGCGCGGGGGACAGGTCGGTGCCGTGGCTGCGGGCGCTGGCCGCGGCGTACAACCGGCCGGGCGTCCAGGGCTACCTCAAGCGGAAGTGGCGGCTGGCCGGGCAGACCGAGCCGCTGCCGACCCTGCGCAGCGAGCCGGTCAGCAAGCAGCTCGGGCCGGAGTCGGTGGCGCTCGCGTTCAGCGGAAACTTCGCCAGCCTCGGCAGGGCCGCCAGCAGCCGGCTCGGCTCGGCGGCCGCCGCGACGGGGCCCGGCGCCAAGAAGGGGCCGACGACCTTGTACCTTGTGAGCGCGACGGTGGGCAATCGGGTGTGGACGGCGGTGGGCAGCGATCGCGCCGCGCTCCTGCGGCGCGTTGCTGAGACGCCCAAGCTGCCGCCGGAAAAGACCCTGGCGCAGCGGCCGGGGCTGGACGTGCTGCGGCGCCCGGGCCTGCAGAGCGGCGGCTTCGGGACGATCGCCGGCTTCTCGACGCTGCTCAACTTCGCCTTGGCGTCCACCCAGCGCCCTGCGACGAGCGGCAAGCCGGGCGGGCCCGCCGCCCCCACCCTGGACGCCGCGGCGCTGCTCGCCGCCATCCCCCACCACGGCGAGGTCCCGCACACCTACGGCGGCCGGCCGGCGATCCCGGGGCCGCAGAATCCGCTCGGGCTCACCTACATTTACGCGGCGCAGATTCCGCGCCTGGTGCTTGAAGACGCGGTCGCCCTGGTGATGAACATCGCGCTCGCCAAGGACCGCTAAAGCCCGATAAGGCCCGCTAAAGCCCGCCAAGACGCCGGCGCACAATACTCCGCTCGCCTTCCTTTCGCTCCTCCCTGAAAAGTCCAGAAAAGTCCAAAAAAGTCCTGAAAAGGCTTCCGCCGTGCCGTCGGTGGCGGGCGCCTCTGTAGCGCCGCCGCGGCGTACCGGGCGACCGCCGCTTTCTAACCTCGCAATTCTGGCGGAGTTTTGCCGCGGCTCGGAGAGCGCATGTTAAGATAGCCGCGGGGGTCTCTCGACCGTCAGAAAGGCTAGCTGTAGATGGTCAATCTGCGACGTGAGTTGGGCGCGCTATTGCTCTTTTTGGTGAGCGTGCAACTGGGGCTCGGCGCCTGCGGTCGCCCTCCTCCCGAGGCGAACGTGCTGAGCCTGACGCTGACCGCGAGCGCCCTGAAGCTGGCGCCGGGTCAGAGCAGCACGCTGGGAGTCCAGGTGTCGGCCACCGCGGCGCTGAAGTCGGCGGTGCTGCTCGCCAGCGTGGGCGAGGGCGCGAGCGAGCTCCCCGACGGCCTGTCGGTGGCGTTCGAGCCGGCCGAGCTGACCGTCTCACCGAGCGCGATGGGGCAGTTCCGGGTCGCAGCGCTGCCCACGGCGGCGGTCGGCACCTATTCGCTGATCATCACCGCCCGCAGCGACGAACATGAGCAGAGCGCGCGCCTGAAGGTCACCCTCAGCGGCGCCGGCCAGGGCTGGGTGCGCGAGGCCGGCTCGCCCGGCAGCGAAGTGCTGAGCACCATGGCGGTCGACTCGACGGGCAGCCTGTACGTCGGCGGGCAGACTACCGGCTCGATCGGCGGCCTGCCCAACGCGGGACAGTTCGATGGCTACCTGCTCAAGTACCAGCCGAGCGGGGCCCTTGTGTGGGCGCGGACCCTGGCGACCGCCAGCTCGGACGTCATCACCGCGATCGCCGTCGACGCCAGCGACAACATCTACGCCGCCGGTTACACCTACGGCAGCTTCCCCGGCAGCACCAACGCTGGCAAGGCCGACGGCTTCGTCGCCAAGTACAACGCCGGCGGGACCCAGCTGTGGGTGCGCCAGCTCGGCAGCGCCGAGATCGACCAGCTCACCGCCGTTGCCGTCGACCCCACCGGCGGGGTGGTCGCCCTGGGGGCCACCGAGGGCGGCTTCGGCCTGATCATGAACCGCGGCCCGCTGGGCACCAGCGACGCGGTCGTCATCAAGCTGTCCGCCGACGGCCAGCAGGTCTACGCGCAGCAGCTCGGCACCGACATGAACGATCGCCCGGCCGGTGTCGCGGTGGACGCCGCCGGCGCCGCCTACGTCGTCGGCTCGACGCTGGGGGCGTTCCAGGGGGCGACCGCGATGGGCGGCTATGACCTGTTCGTGTTCAAGCTGCTGGCCGACGGCAACCTGAGCTGGCTGCGCCAGGAGGGGACCGGCTACGACGATCAGCTGAGCGCGGCGCTCATCGACAGCAAGGGCGGGCTCGCCGCGGTCGGCTGGACGCGCGGCTCGATGCCCGGCCAGACCCAGACGGGCGGACAGGATGCGCTGCTGCTCGGCTACGATCCCGACGGCAAGCGCCAGCTCACCCGGCAGTTTGGCACCAGCTACAACGACGTCTTAAACGGCCTCACGCGGGTCGGCGACACCCTGTACGCCGTCGGCAGCACCCGCGGCGCCTTTCCCGATCAGATCCCCTCGGGCTCTGCCGACATCTTCGCCCTCCGCTTCAATGCCGACGGGGGCACCGGCTGGCTGACCCAGCTCGGCACCGACCAGAGCGACTCCGGCAACGGCATCGCCGCGACCGCCACTACCCTGTACCTCGGCGGCACCACCTTCGGCACGTTCGAGGGCCAGCTCCTGCAGGGGGACAGCGACGGGATCATCGTGCAGCTGCTGGGCGCCGCGACCGCCCAGGGCTACTAGCCTCTCCCAAACGGAATACGAACCGGAGCGGGTCCTGTCACCTGCGGCACCCCGTCGCTCGCGCGCCGGGGCCCCCGCCTCCGCCACCCACTCCATAAGTGAAAATTACGGGCTTCAGCTGGGGCTTGGTTGGAGGCCGCCGGCCGGCACCGCCAGCGTGACCGTCAGCTCGTCGCGCACCTTGAGCGAGCCGAGGGCGGCGCTGTACGGCTTGATGCCGAAGGCGGTCTGGCGCAGGGTGACGCTCGCTACCAGGCGGTCGGCGACGCGCCGCACGGGGACGGTGAGCTCGACGGTGCGGCCGCGCAGGGTGAGGGCGCCGCGAACGACGAAGCCGTCGTCGCTCGGGGTGATCGAGCTGGAGACGAACTGCGCGGTGGGGAAGCGCGCCGAGCCGAGGACGTCGGTGTGGAGGTTGGACTCGATCTGGCTGCGCTCCAGGGCGCCGAGCGGGCTCGGGTCGTCGCGGCCGTCGCGGCGGAAGCAGAGCACCTGGACGCTGCCGGTGGCAAACGACGCGCGCACCGCGAGGGGCTCGGTGTCGACGGTCACGCTCAGGCTGGTCACGCCGAGCTTGAGGTCGTGGGCGAGCCGCGCCAGGAGCCCCTCCTTGAAGGTGTAGATCAGGCACTCGGCGGCGGTGGCGTCGTAGGTCGGCATGGCGGACGGGGCGCGGGGGTCAGCCCGGCGGCCAGCCGAGGTGGCGACCGCCCAGGATGTGCAGGTGCAGGTGGAACACGCTCTGGCCGCCGTGCGCGCCGGTGTTGACGACCAGGCGATAGCCGTCTTTGATAAGGCCGGCGGCGGCGGCGACCTGGCCGGCGACCGTCAGCAGGCGCCCGGCGAGCGCCTCGTGGCCGCCCGCGATGAGCGCCGGCAGGTCGCGCACGTGCAGCCGCGGGATGACCAAGAGGTGAGTCGGCGCCTGCGGGCTTATGTCGGCGAAGGCGATGACCTCGGGGTCGTCGTGAAGGAGCGGCGCCGGGATGGCGCGGCTGGCGATTTTACAGAAGATGCAGTCGGCGTTCATGGCGGATGCTTCGGGGTTTTAGCCGTTCTTGCGGGCAAAGTCTGCCATGAAATCGCTGAGCACCCGGGCCCCGGCAAGGGGGAACGCGTTGTACATCGAGGCGCGGATGCCGCCGACGGTGCGGTAGCCCTTGAGCCCGTCCATGCCGTGCGCCTTGGCTTGCTTTACGAACTTGTCGGTGAGCTCGTCGGACGGCAGGCGGAAGGTGAGGTTCATCAGCGACCGGCTGCCCGGCTCGGCGTGGCCGCGGTAGAAGTCGGGCGCGGCGTCGATCGCCCCGTAGACCAGCGCCGCCTTCTGCTGGTTGTGCGCCGCCATCGCCGAGAGGCCGCCGCTCTTTTTGAGCCAGCGCAGCACCAGGTGCACAAGGTAGATCGCGAACACCGGCGGCGTGTGGTAGAGCGACTTGTGCTCGATGTGAGTGCGGTAGTTCAGGAGCACCGGCAGCTTGGCCTGCGCCGCCTTGTCCAGCTTGAGCACGTCCTCGCGCACGATGGCGACGGTGACGCCCGCCGGCCCGGCGTTCTTCTGCGCCCCGGCGTAGATGAGGCTATAGCGCTTGGCGTCGATGGGGCGCGACAGGAAGTCGCTCGACATGTCGCAGACGAGCGGCGCGCCGGCGGTCTCCGGCTCGACCTGCCACTGCGTGCCCCAGATCGTGTTGTTGCTGGTGGTGTGGACGTAGGCGGGGCTGTCCGAGAAGCGCAGCTCGTCGCTTCGCGGGATGCGGCGGAACTGCTCGCTCTCGCTGCTGGCGGCCACGTGGACGCTGCCGACGCGCTGCGCTTCACCGACCGCTTTTTTGGACCACTCGCCGGTGACCACGTAGTCGGCGGTGCGGCCGGGCGGGAGCAGGTTCATCGGCACCATGCTGAACTGCAGCGTCGCGCCGCCGTGCAGGAACAGGACCTTCTGCTCGGGAGCGAGACCCAGGAGCTCGCGCAGGTTCTGCTCGGCCTCGCCGAGGATCGCCTCGAACTCCTTGGCGCGGTGGCTGATCTCCAGGATGCCCATGCCGAGGTTGCCGAGCGACAGCAGGTTGTCGCGCGCCTCGAGGAGGACCTCTTCGGGGAGGACGGCCGGGCCGGCGGAGAAGTTGAGGATGCGGGAGGGGGTCTGCTGGGGGACTTGCGCGCTGGGTGTGGTCATGGTCGTCGCTGCCTAAAAAAGCTTTAGAGCAGGCTACTATGCCAGCCGAGCCGCGGGAAGCCCTGCGCGCCGCTCGCCGCGCCCTGCGGACGGCCGCTCGGCCTTCTGCAGGGCGCGGCGCCCCCGCCGCGCGCCGCAGCGCCGTGTTAGAGTGCCTCTTGTGAGCCCACGCGTACGCGGCATCGATTTCCCCATCGGGTCACCCATCGGGTTACCCGTCGGGCCATTCATTGGTTTTTCGGGCGGTTCCTCGGTTGGTTCCTTGGTGCGGCCGCTGTGGGCCGTCCTGGTCGTCTTTTTGGTCGCTGGCTGCCCCAAGCCCCTGGTCGTGCGGCCCTATCCGCCGCCGGTCGCCGCCGAGCTCCTCGCCGCGCTGCGGCACGGCCACGACAGCGTGCTCGCCCTGCGCGCGCGCGCCAAGGCCGATTACCTCGACGGCTCCGCCGGGCGGGTCAAGATCGACATCGGGCTGGTCCTGGCCAAGCCGAACCGCCTGCGGCTGTCCGGCGAGAGCTCGCTCACCGGGCCGCTGCTCACCCTGGCCACCGACGGTCAGGACTTCCAGCTCCTCGACGTGCGGCGCAACAGCTTCATGGCCGGGCGGGTCAACCCCTGCAGCATGGCGCGGCTCATCCGCGTCGCCCTGCACCCGGCAGAGGCGGTCGAGGTCCTGGTCGGCAGCGTGCCGCTGTTCAGCGACGGCGAGGCGAGCGCGCCCAAGCTCGACTGGTCGGGCAAGGACGGCGGGCGCGAGGTGCTGACCCTCAGCGATGCGCGAGGCCGCACCGAGGTGCTGTGGCTGGCGCCGCGACCCGGCGGCTCGCCGCGCCTGCCGAGCGGCTGGGACGTGCGCGAGGCCGAGGGCCGTGAGCCCGGCGGCCAGGTGGTCTGGCGGGTGCGTCACGAGGACTTCAGCGATGTCCCGCTGGCCGCCGAGGGCAGCACCGACCCGGCCCGGCCCGGGCGCACGGTCCGCCTGCCCGCGGTGACCTACATCGAGGACCCGCCGCACAAGAGCGACGTCCGCCTGCGCTGGCGCGAGCGCGAGCTGAACCCGAACCTGGAGCCCGGGCTGTTCCACATGGACGCCCCGGCCGGGATTCCCACCGAGCCGGACCTGTGCGCCGACGCCGCGCCGTCCCCCGGTCCGGCGCCCGCCGCGCCCGCCGCGGCCCCGAGTCCATGAGCAAGCCGCCCGCGCCCGAGCTGCCCGACTGGGACGAGCTGGCCCGCCGCCTGGCCCAGCGGCCGCAGCGGCGGGTTCGCCTGGCCAACTTCCGCGAGTCGGCGGTGCTGGTGCCGCTCATCGAGACCCCGAGCGTGCCCCCCGACGCCGACGCCGACGCTCATCCGGGCCAGCCCCCCGAGCGCCACCTCTCCGAGCTCCTCTACATCGTGCGCACCACCTCGCTGCCCACCCACGCCGGGCAGGTCGCCTTCCCCGGCGGCAAGCGCGAGCTCGACGATCTGAACCTGACCCAGACCGCCCTACGCGAGGCGACCGAGGAGGTCGGCATCCCGGCGGCGGCGGTCCGAGTGCTCGGGACGCTCGACGACGTGCCGACGCCCATGGGGTTCGTCATCACGCCGGTCGTGGGGCTGGTGCGCGGACCGGTGCAGCTGCAGCTCCACGCCGGCGAGGTCGCCCACACCTTCACCGCCGGCCTGCAGAAGCTGCCCGCCACCTACCGCAACGCCGGTCAGGCCGACTGGCAGGGCCTCCGCTACACCATGCACGAGTTCCTGTACGAAGGGCAGCGCATCTGGGGCGCCACCGCGGCGATCACCCTGCAGCTGCTCGACACGCTGTCGCTGCTGGCGGCGCCGCCGCGCGATCCGGAAGCCATCCGCTAGCGGCGGCGCTCAGTTCAGCTTCTGCGACTTGTCGTAGTACTGATCGAAGCGACCGGCGAGCAGCTGCTGCACCTGGGCGGGCCACCAGTGACCGTGGCCTTTGGGCGTCAGGTACCCGGACTCTTGCAGGATCTTGGCCAGCCGGGGGAAGCCGGGCCGGCGGAATTCCTCGTCGGGGTGGTGCTTCTCGTGCTCGCGGCTCATGCGCTCCAGGATCATCTCCAGGTAGCGCCGGGGCGTAAGGTGCTTGAGCTCATCGCAGTTGGCCAGAAGATGCCGCACGCTGGTGCTGGTGAACTTGCTCCCCTTGAGCGGCACGAACTGCTGCTCATTGAGGTTGCTGGCGATCTGCTGGTGGGTCTGGCCGCGCTGGCGCAGCTCGAGCGCCCGCTCCTTGAGCTCATGATCTGTGTGCCAGCGGGTGTTGTGCGGCCGCGGGGTCTGCCACTTCAGCCGCAGCCGCAGGTTGTACAGCAGGCTCTTGGTCCACGCGGCGCCCTGCGGCGGCCGGACTCCTTCGGCGTTCAGGCGGGCGGCGATCTCCGAGATCCCCACCCCCTCCGCGAGCCAGCCGCGGATGCGCAAGAGCACCGCCTGCGCCTCGGGATCCTCGACGAGCAAGCGGAACCGCGGGTTGTCCGGCGCGGGGATCGCGCGCTGCCCGTACGGCACCTTGCCGAAGTGATAGCCGCGGGCGCGGATGTGGCGCACCGCTTCCCGGGTGCGCTCCCCGGTGGCCTCGCGCTCCATCTGCGCGAACACGAGCAGGATGCTGACCAGCGCCCGGCCAAGCGACGAGTCGAGCTTGATCGACTCGCGGATCGCCACGAGCTCCTTGGAGCCGGTCTTGAAGTAGCGCTCATACAGCTCGCAGAAGTGCTTGATCGATCGGCTCAGGCGATCGAACTTGAGGACCACCAGCACGTCGACGCCGCGCTCCAGGCGGCCCAGCGCTTCCTTCAGGCCGGGCCGCTGATCCTTGGCCCCGGACAGCACGTCCTTGTAGATGGCGACGAGCTTGTAGCCCTGCGCCTGACAGTACTGCTCGATGGCGGCCTGCTGCGCGTCGAGCGACAGCCCGTCCGCGGCCTGCATGTCAGTGGATACGCGGACATATCCAACAGCTTGCCTCATCCCAGAAATATCGCACTTCCGCCGAGCGGCTTCAGTGTGGTTCTTTGGCCCCGTAGGACTTGCACTGGGACACATCTGGTCTTGCCGACCAGACAAGGCGCGGCGCCCCGCGCGCCCTCCTAGAAGCGGGACAGCGACCGGCAGCCGCCGTCGCAGCCGGAGTCGCACTTGTAGACGTAGCCGTCGTTTTTGCGCAGCAGCGACACCTCATCGCCCGAGTTCCGGCACTTGAGCGGATAGCAGGCGCCGTCGCGGTGGTTGAACGGCAGGTCGCGCTCGTACGGGCAGCCGGCGTGCTTGTCGGCCAGGCCCTGCATCGACTCGTTCCACATCGAAAGGAGCTGATCGGCGCCGTACTGCACGGCGGGCTTGCCGCCGGCGCAGCCGGGGATCGTGCTGGCAAAAAGACCCGTCAAAAGGAGGGCCGAAAGGCCCCGGGCGCGGCGGCGACCAAGAAGGCGGGCCGCCCATCCTGAAGCTCCCGCAAGCCAAGGGAATCCTGAATGATTTGGCGAAAGTGAATAGGAAGACGAATTGGATGTGCAGACTGGTGCCACGGCTCGATTCCCCCCAGCGGGCCCCCCATGGGCCCAAGAACGTAGGGCAGAAGCCCCACAGAATGGCTCATGTTATCAAAGTTTGCCGCTGCCTGCGTGACTGCCGTGGCGGGCGTGCCGGGCCGAGATCGACGCGCCGCTGAGGGCGGTGTTATGATGAGCCGAAGAACCCTGGAACCCTGGGGGGGGGAGCAAGCATGACAGCGCAATCGGCCACGCCTTGGGCGAGCGCGAAATCGGGCGCGAAACCGGGCCTGCGGCGGGCGGCGCTGCTTGTCGCCGTGCTCGCCGGACTTGGAACGTCCGGCTGTGATGACAGCCAGAACATCCTCGTGGCGGTCTCCGGCCTGCCGTCTGGCAACGTCACGCTCGGCGCCTACTATGGCCTCGTCGATGGCCAGCCGGGAGTGACGCGCGCGGCGGCGATCACCCAGAACCTCAGCCAGTTCGGCCTCAAGGTACCGGCGGGGTTCTCCGGCAAGCTCGCGCTCAGCGTGTTCGCCTACGAGGACCTTCTTCCCTGCATCGCCGCGAGCGGCGCCACGACCGTGGAGCTCGCGGGAACTCCGCGCCAGGATGCCACGGTCACGCTGAACCCGAGCCCCGGCGGCGGCTGCACGCTCAACAAGGGCCCGACGGAGCTGCCGCCGGTCGGCGCGGTCGCCCTGGCGGCCTGGGGCAACGCCGCGGACAACATCTGGGTGGTCGGCGACAAGGGAATGATCCTCCGCTGGGACGGCCACGTCTTCAACACCGTCAAGCTGCCGCCCGAGCTCGCGGGGTCCCCGCCCACCTGGCGCGCGGTGGCCGGGGCCGGGCGTGACTACGTGTGGATCGCCGGCGACAAGGGAGCGGTGGCGCGCTGGAACGGCCGCGAGCTGACCGCGGTGCCGCTCGTAAACGCGGTGAACATGCCCTTTGATCCGAACTCGCCGCAGCTGCCGAACTGGCTCAGCGTCTCCGTCGCCAGCCAGGCTTCCGATGATGTCTTTTTCGCGGGCCACAACAACCTGATCGGCCACCACTATCAGACCGGCATAAACGGCGTCGCTACGTTCGCCCTGACCACCAGCTACCGGACCTACCCGCCCAACGCCACCGTCCTTTATCCGGTCAACACCACCATCGCTTTCACCGACGTAAGCTGCATCGCCAGCAACGAGTGCTGGTTCGTCGGCAGTGACTCCGCAACCGGCGGCTACATCCTGCAGGCGTACTCGTTCAAGATCGATGGCAACTATATCTACACCGACTACTCGAACAGCAGCGCGATCCCCTATGGACCGCTTACCGCCAACCGCCTGCGCGGAATCTGGACCAACTTCGAGGTCAGCACGCGCGAGCTATTCGCCGTCGGTGATAACGGCACCATGCTCTACAGCAACAACAGCCTCCTTGGCAGCAGCGACCCCGCGACGATCTATCCGGTGTTCCAGTCTGTATGCAGCAGCGGCTGTACGCCGTCCGCTCCCAACGTCAACCTGAACGCGATCGGCGGCAGCGGGCTGAGTGATCTGTGGATCGCCGGTGACTCGGGCATGCTCTTCCACTTTAACCCGATGGCGACCGCGCCCAAAAATCCCCTCGAGCCCATGCCGTCGGCCACCACCAGCAGCCTGCGGCGGGTGTTCAGCACCGGCGGCCGAGTGTTCCTGATCGGGGACCAGCAGCCCCTGGCCTCGCCGGTCGCGAGCGCCGCCCGGGTGCCGTGACCGCGCCCCAGTACCTAGCGCTTACCTAGCGCCGGCTCAAGATGAACGAGTTGCAGAAGACCGAGTAGGGCTGGTAGGGCATCGCCTGCCAGTGCGGGTGCTCGCTGAGGAACTCGCGGAAGGCGCGCTGCTCGCCCTGGTTGGGATTCCCCTTGTACATGAACCAGTCGTCGAAGCACACCAGGCAGCCGTCCGACAGGCTCGGCTCGACGCCGAACAGGACCTCGCGGGCCGACGGATACAGATCGCTGTCGATGTGTAGCAGAGCAATCTGCGGATACTTGCTGGGAATGGTCCGCGCGAGCGTTTCTTTGAACCAGCCTACCTCGAGCTCGGGAATCGGCAGCTCGCAGGCCAGGAACAGGCGCGCGATCGACTCGGGGGTGATCGGCGCTCCGTAGGCGAGGCTCGGGTGGCCGTGCAGGTAGTTGGTGGCGAACGAGCCGGCCTGCCAGCGCGGGTGCTCGGCATCGTCGGGCGGCAGGCCCTGGAACGAGTCGAACCCGGCGAGCCGCCGACCGGTGCAGGTCGGCTCGGCGTACTGCCACAGGAGCAGGTTCTCGCGCTGCAGCTGCCCGAGGAGCCCCAGGCTCTTGCCCACCGAGACCCCGAACTCCAGGATGTCGCCTTCGACCTTCTCCCAGTTGATGAACTGGATGGCGTTAGTAAAAAACGCGCAGCGCGCATCGTACTTCAGCCAGTCCACAGCCTCCTTGGGGGTCATCTTGATGCGCGCTCCAGCTAGAGTCTTTTCGCGGTCCGCCCGGACCTAAAACACGATGCGCAGCTCCTTGACGCCGCGCACGAAGGTATTCTGCTTCCACTCCGGTTCCAGCGTCTCCAGCATCAGCTCGGGAGCGCGCCGCGCCAGCGTACCGAAGCCGAGCTCCCCCTCAAGCCGCGCCAGCTGCGCTCCCAGACAGTAGTGGATGCCGCCGCCGAACGACAGCGGCTTCACGTTCTTGCGCGTCACATCCAGGCGATCCGGATCGGCGAATACTTCCGGATCCCGGTTGCCGGCGCCGAGCAGGCACAGTACGTACTGACCCTTGTAGATCGTCCGCTCGCCGAGCTGCACGTCCTCAAGCGCCGTCCGCCGTCCGATCTGCACCGAGGTGTCGAAGCGCAAGAGCTCCTCGACCGCCCCCTTGAGCAGCGCTCCCTCGGTGTCCTCGACCAGGAGCTGCCACTGCCGGGGACTGCGGTGCAGCGCCAGCATCCCGTTGCCGAACAGATTGATGACCGTGTCATGGCCGGCGCAAAATAGGAGGATCAGGTTGGCGACGAACTCTTCCTGGCTCAGCGCCTGCGTGCGCACCGCGGCCACCAGCTCGCCGAAGAAGTCGTCCGCCGGGATCGCCCCGTAGCGCTGCAGGGCGCTCAGGAAGTACTCGGCGAAGCCGAGCGCGGCGCGGTTTGACTCCGCCGTCTCCTCCCGCGACATCGGCGTCGGGTCGGTCGGCCGCATCATCGCGTGCGTGTACAGGGCCAGCGGCGGGCGATCCGGCTCGGGAATGTTGAGGATCTCGCAGATGACGCGGAAGGGCAGGGCGTGGGCGAAGTCGGCGATGAGATCCATGCCGCCGCGCGAGAGCGCCGCATCTACAAGCTCGTCGACGATCTCCTGGATGCGGCGGCGCAGCCGATCCATGCGCGGCGGCGTCAGCGCGCGCTGAAACAGCGCCCGGATGCGCGGATGATCCGGCGGATCCGACGACAAGAGCTGGGTGCGGATGATCTGGTTGTACGGCTCGGCGAACACCGCCTGCAGCGCCGGAATCGCCATCAGCCGCGGCAGGTCGATGGCGAAGCGCTTGTCGCCCAGCACGAGCTTGATGTCGTTGTAGCGCGACAGGATCCAGCAGTAGCCGCCCGGCGACCAGTGCACCGGATCGCGCTGGCGCAGCCGGTGCAGCGCCGGGTAGGGATCGACGCGAAAGCTCGGTGCGAGCGGGTTATACAGCGGCTCGTAGCCACCAATCGGCGCCGCGGCGGCTGCGAGCTCGGCGTCGCTCATGGCGTCCCCCCCAGCCCGGCAGTGAGGCAAACCTTTGGCACGCCCCGATTATCGCACAGCCCGCCCCGCCCCCGCTCGCTCAACCCGCCCGTCGCCGCAGAAAGCCCCCTACGCCCCGCCCCGTGGCAGCGAGACCACAAGCCAGGTCAGCCGCGCCCCCATCGTGGTAACCGCGTCGATCGTCTTGCCGTCGGCGGACACCGTGCCCGTGCCGATCCGCTCGGGCCGCCCGAAGTCCGGGTCGATGCTGCTCAAGATCACGCTGCTGCCGCCCGGGAGCCCGAAACCGTCACCGATGCGGATGGTGATCGGCGCGCTGCTCGTCGCGCCAAACGGCATGAGGGCCCACTCGGCGAGGATGCGGCCATCGCCGCTCGGCAGGCAGAAGTCCGGGTAGATGGCGGCCGGCACGCGGATCCCGGCGAGCCGCGGCGGCCCCGCGCCCGGCGGCAGCGTGAGGGCGTCGGCATCGAGGGTGAGCGACAAGGTCGCATCGATCGCCACCGTCTGCTTGCCGGCGACCAGGCCGATCGGCTGGCCGGCCCGCGGCAGCACGATCGGTGTCACCTTCTGGACCGGCGCGACCCGGGGATCGAAGTAGTAGATCGGGACGACCACCTTGCCGTAATCGATCGGCGCGGCGCCGGGCAGCTCGACATGCAGTCCGTACGAGGCCGCCGCCACCTCCGGTATCTCGAAGCGGCCGGCGCTGTCGGTGGTGACCTCCCGGCAGGAGGTCGCGCACAGCTTCACGCTCGCCCCCGCAAAGCCCTGCTGCCCGAGGTCGATGACCGTCCCGGCGATGCGGCCGCCGGTCCCCGTCGCCAGATCCGGCGCGCCGGGCCCCGCGTCCGCGTCAGCCGGGTCCGGGGCGGCAGCGGGCCCGCTGCAGGCGGCGGCGACGAGGCCCAGGCAGAGCGCTAGCGATTGGATTTTCATGTCGATCACCGACCTTTCAGCCCGACAAGGGACAAGGCGTGGGCGGGCCTCAGCAAATACGACTATATACTCGGCCTTGTATGAACGAGCCTCTGATCATAAGTGCCAGCGTGCAGGTTCCTCCCGGCGATCTCACCTGGACCGCCGCCCGCTCTTCCGGGCCCGGCGGCCAGAACGTCAACAAGGTGGCGAGCAAGGTCGAGCTCCGCTTCGATCTGCCCGGCACCCGCGTGCTCGACGAGACCACCAAGGCGCGGCTGCGCACCCTGGCCGGAGCGCGGCTCGACGCCGACGGCTGGGTGCTGATCATCAGCCAGCTCACCCGCGATCAGAGCCGCAACCTGGAAGACGCCCGCGACAAGCTGCGCACGCTCATCCTGCGCGCCCTGGAGCGCCCGACCCCCCGCCGCCCGACCCGCCCGAGCCGCGCCGCCAAGGAGCGCCGGGTCGCCGAGAAGCGCCAGCGCTCGAGCACCAAGCAGCTGCGCCGCACCCGCC
This sequence comes from Pseudomonadota bacterium, assembly GCA_035437965.1. Lineage (GTDB taxonomy): Bacteria > Myxococcota_A > Polyangia > Palsa-1104 > JAEUJZ01 > CALFML01. Next base: position 2,208 of record DAOMZC010000037.1, on the reverse strand, counting down.
CCGACGAATAAGCGGGCTGGGGAAGATTACGGACTTCGGCCGGGGCGCGATTTAGCTGGTCGCTGGGTGTGAGGACGGGGGATGCGCGGGCGCCGGCAGGATGATCTGCACATCGACTTCATCGGCCGGAGATGGGGGTTCCTCACTCTGCTCGCTGAGCGTGACCGGGGCCAGCGCGAGGCCGGCCGGGACGCCGCGCCGCGCCGCCCGCGCCGGGATGGCGAAGCGCCCGACGTGGCCGACGCCGGCCAGCACCACGACGCGGGCCGGCGGGTGCGGCCCGCCGAGGATCGTCGCCACCCCTTGCGCCATCGACTCGTCCCAGACAAGCTGCGCGGTGTAGAAGCGCTCGAACGCCGCCACCCGCTCGGCCGGGGTGCGCTTGTCCTCGCCGCCGAAGGAGTGGCGGGCGAACACTTCCTGGACGGCGCGGCGGTGGGCCTCGGGGGCGGGCCAGGGGTAGCCGCTCGGCAGCTCGGCGCGCTCGGCGGCGGTCAGGCCCGGGACGCCGCGCTGGCGCACCGCCTTGGCGAGGTCGCGCGGGGCGTTGAGCGCGTACATGCGCAGGCCGTGGCTGCGGCAGAACTCGAACAGCGGCTGGTACAGGGCGAAGTCGAAGCCCCAGGTGTTCTGCCAGTCGACCGCGGCGAGAAATCCCGCCTCATCGAGGCTGCGCGCGAGGTAGGCGTCGAGCTGCGGCTGCAGGGTGCGCGGCAGCATCTCGACCCCCACCGCGACTGACTGATCGATCGCGTAGACCTGCTCGAGCACCCGCAGCTGCGCCTGGTGCGACGAGCGGCTGTTGTGCCGCTCGCCCACGTATACGGCCCGAGCGGCGCGCAGGCGCTCGGTCAGCGCCTCCCGAGACAGCGGGGCGCCGGTCTTGCCGTCGCGCAGCTGGAGCTCCCCGGGGTCCTGCGAGCTTCCGGCGGTGGGCGCGGGCTCCGGCGCGCGTCCGACCGCCGCGGCCGGCGGCTGCCCGGTGTGCGCCTGGCAGCCGCTGAGCAGCACGGCGAAAAGCCCAGCGCCGAGCGCGACGGACCGCGGACCGCGCCGCCCCCACTGGTCGCCCCGTCTGACGCGAGGCGGATGAATCACGCGGCTTAGGCCGTGCTCCCGGGACATGGATGTGCATTGTAGTCGCGCCGGCCCCCGCGCGGGCACGGATTGCATTATCTTGTGACCATGCGACAGCAACCGGGCGGAGGCACCGAGCTTGCCGGGCGGCTCATCTTGGTGACCGGCGGCGGCCAGCGGGTCGGCCGCACGATCTGCGAGGAGCTCGGGCGGGCCGGGGCGCGGCTGGCGGTGCACTACCACCGCTCGCAGTCCGACGCCGAGACCCTGGCGCTGCGCCTTGGCCGCGGGTCGCTGGCGCTGCGCGCCGACCTGCGCGACACCGGTGAGACCGTCGCCATGTTCCAGCGGCTGGAGGCCATGGCGGGGCGCCTGGACATGCTGGTCAATAACGCCGCGATCTTCAGCCGCACGCCGTTTCACTCGCTGACCGACGCGGCGTGGGATGAGCAGCTGGCGGTCAACCTGACCGCGCCGCAGCGCTGCATCCGCCTGGCGGTGGCCGCCGGGGCGACGGCGGTGGTGAACCTGGTCGACATCGCCGCCTGGCAGCCGTGGAGCGAGTACAGCGCCTACGCGGTGGCCAAGGCGGGCCTGCTGCACCTCACGCGCATCCTGGCGCGCGAGCTGGCACCGACGGTGCGGGTGAACGCGGTGGCGCCCGGGACGGTGCTGTTTCCCGAAAACTACGACGCCACGGCGAAGGCGCGGGTGCTGGCGCGGGTGCCGCTCGGCCGCCAGGGCCAGCCCGGCGACGTGGCGCGCGCGGTGCGCTTCCTGCTGAGCGAGTCCTACCTCACCGGCGTCTGCCTGCCCGTCGACGGTGGCCAGGGGCTGCGCTAGGATGTTCGCCGCCGCGGCGCCGGCTGCGCCTCGGCGCTACCGCGTGGCGATGGTCTGCTCGCACGCCATCCAGTACCTGGTGCCGTGGTTCGTGCACGCCAGCGGCCACCCGCGGCTCGACCTCACCGTGATCCTGGGCGACGAGCACGGGCTGCGCGCCGGCCATGATCCGGAGTTTGATCGGGCGTTCCGCTGGGACGTCGATCTGGCGACCGGCTACCGTCGGGTCATCCTGCCCAACCAGGCGCCGCGGCCCGGCGTGGGCCGCTTCTGGGTGGTCGCCAGCCT
>DAOMZC010000036.1:0-18227 GCA_035437965.1 Pseudomonadota bacterium | reverse complement strand
TCGCCGTCGATGTCGCCCAAGCAGCGGGCCCTGGCCAAGAACATCCCGCTGTTCATCCAGAAGATCGACGACACCGGCGCCAACTACCACGTCGGCATCGCCACCTCGGACATCGGCAGCAACATCGCCCCCGGCCAGCTGTGGGGCGGCAACATCGGCCGCTGCGACACCTTCGAAGGCGACGACGGCGTGCTGCAGTCGGCCGCCTGCGACAGCCGCACCGACGTCACCAGCGAAGCCAAGAACGCCTGCGCCTCGCTGTGCCCCGACGACAAGTACGTCCCCAACGACGGCCACCGCTTCATCTCCAAGGTCGACGGCGTGACCAACGTGCCCGTGGCCATGGAGCTCGATCCGATGAGCGGCAAGATGGTCGACCGCGGACCGATCCACGCCTTCCAGTGCATGGCGCTGGTCGGCGACAGCGGCTGCGGCATCGAGGGCCCGCTGGAGGGCTCGCTGCGGGCGCTCGACGGCCACCGCAGTGAGAACACGGGCTTCCTGCGCAGCAACTCGGTGCTCGCGGTGATCTTCATCACCGATGAGGACGACTGCTCGGTGCAGATGAACCGGCGCGATCAGAACAACCCCACCACGCGCGACTGCGATCCGACCCAGCCCGACTCGTACGACTGCTACAACATCGACTTCCGCTGCCTGGCGCGCAGCATCCAGTGCAACGAGTCGACCCTCCTGCCCGGCGTCAAGACCAGCTGCAAGGAGCGGCCGAACAACTACCTCGACAACGTCGACAAGTACTACAAGTTCTTCAGTAAGCTCCGGCCGGCCAACAAGCTGCTCGTGAGCGGCATCTGGACCCTGCCCTCGGTCGGCAACGGCGGCCGCGTCGAAGTCGCGCTGCCGAGCGGCCAGAAGACTACGCCCTTCCTCAACCGCGCGAGCGGCGGCGGCGCTTCGTGCACCTACTCGGGCGACGCCACCGTGTTCGGCCAGGCGCAGAACCGCCTGTCGAGCTTCGCCAAGCTGTTCGGCAAGGAGAGCGATGGCACGCCGAGCGCCCTGGAAGTCAGCATCTGCGACATCGACAACTACCCCGCGGCGCTCGACAAGATCGCCGAGGCGCTCAAGCAGCGACTGCTCGCCTCGTGCCTGCCGGTCACGCCCAAGGTCGAGAACGGCCAGCCGGTGTGCTCGGTCGGCGATGTCGATGAGAACTCGCCCCTTGGCTCGCCGGACGTGCAGTTCCCGGTCTGCTCGACCAAGTGCTGCGATGCGTGGGCGGGCTCGCAGAAGCCGACCGCGATGGATCCGAACATCGCCGCGGCGTGCGCGGCCGAGACCACCGAGGCCTGCTACTGCGCGGTGAAGAGCACCGCCTCGCCGAGCCAGTGCACCGACACCGTGGTCGCCGGCGTGTGGCGCAAGAACAACGCGATGCCGCCTCCGGGCAAGGTCGTCAACTTCCGCTGCGTCGGTGGTGGGTGACCCGAGCGCTAGCCGGCTAAGCGCCGGCCGGTACTAAAAAAGGAGCCTCGCAAGGGGCTCCTTTTTTTATGCGCGCTGCGCAGCGGGCCGCGGTGGCCAGGGGAGGAGAGAGGAGGGGAGAGCGGTGCCCGCTTAGGCGGCGCGCTTCTTGGGCGCGAGCTTGCCGAGCTCGTTGAGGTTCACCGAGACGACGCGCGAGACGCCCGGCTCCTGCATGGTGACGCCGTAGAGGCGATCGACGATCTGCATCGTCCGCTTGTTGTGGGTGATGAGGATGAACTGGCTGCGATCGGTCATGCTGCGGATGAGGTCATTGAAGCGGCCGACGTTGGCCTCATCGAGCGGCGCGTCGACCTCATCGAGCAGGCAGAACGGCGAGGGCTTGATGAGGAAGATGGCGAAGATCAGCGCCACCGCGGTCATCGCCTTCTCACCACCTGACAGGAGCTCGACCGACTGGTTCTTCTTGCCCGGCGGCTGGGCGAAGATCTCCACCCCGGCCTCCAGGATGTCGTCGCTGCCGGTCAGCTTGAGGTGGGCCTGGCCGCCGACGAAGCAGCGCGGGAACAGCTCCTGGAACTTGACGTTTATGAGCTCGAAGACCTCACGGAAGCGCTGTCGCGAGGTCTTGTTGATGAGGACGATCGCCTGATCGAGCTGGGCGAGCGCGGTCTCCAGATCGGTCTTCTGCGCGATGAGGAAGCCGTGCCGCTTCTGCAGCTCGTGGTACTCCTCGATCGCGGTCAGGTTGATCTCGCCCATCCGATCGATGAGGTCGCGCAGCTCGGCGGCGCGCTGCTCATCGGCCTTCTGCACCTGCGGCCGCAGGTGGTAGTCGTGGACGATGTCGGCGACGCTGATGCGGTGCTTCTGCAGCACCGCCTCTTCGATGTGCTGCTTGTGCAGCACGAGCTCGCCCAGGCGCCCCTTCAAGGCGAGGGCCTGCTTGTTCTGGCTCGCCTCGCGATCGCGGCGCTCGCGCAGGGCGGCCTCGCGCTCGCCGACCTGGGCGCGCTTCTGCTCGTAGCCGTTGCGCATGACCTGCAGCTCTTCGGCCAAGGTGGTGCGCCGCTGCGCCCGATCGTGAAGGCTGCTGCCGCGGCTGGTGACCTCGGTGGCGAGCTGCGCGGCGCGCTTGTAGCAGTCGCGCTCTTCGTGACCCAGGCGCTCGATGTGGGCGGTGCGCTCTTTCTCTTCGGCGCCGAGCCGCCCCAGCGTCTGGGTGTGGGCGTTCATCTTTTCTTTGTACGCCGCCGCCTGGACCTTGAGCTGGGTCAGCCGCTGGGTCAGCCCCTCGACCGAGTCGATGAGCTCGACCTGCGAGCGGCTCTGCGTCTCCAGCTGCTCCTCCAGCTGCTCCAGCATGTCGCGCGCCGAGCGCAGGATTAGCCGCGACTCCTCGGTCTCGCGCTCCAGATCCTCGCGGCGCGATGTGAGCTCCTCGCGCTCGCGGCCGAGGACCTCGAGGCGGTGGCCGGTGCGGTGCAGCTCCTCGCGCGCCTTTAGCAGATCCTTGTCGAGCGAGAGCATCTGCATCTCGCCCTTGTGCCCGGCGCGCGACAGCTCGTCGAGCTGCTGGCCCAGGTGCTGCTGCTCTTTGCGGCTTACCGCCAGCTGCTCGTCCTGCTGCTTGAAGCGATCTTCGAGCTCCTGCAAGAGCGTGGTGAGCTCGCGCTGCTCGCGCTTGTAGGCGAGCACCGAGGCCCCCTGGCCCTTGGCGGCGCCGCCGCTCATCGTGCCGTGGCCGTCGAGGACCACGCCGTCCAGGGTCACCAGCAGCGCGCTCGGCGCCAGCGACCCGTCCTCGCTTGCCGCCTGGTAGTAGGCAAGGGCGTGCTCCAGCGTGTCGAGCACCAGCACCTGCCCGAGCAGCGCATCGAGCACCCCGGCAAACCCCGGCTTGGCCTGCACCAGCTCGAGCAGCCGCCCGCGCACCCCAAGCGCCGTCGCCTCTTCATCGGGGCGCGGCGGCCGATCGCCGGGCCGGGTGGGTCGCGCGTCGTGCGGCACCAGCGTCGCCTTGCCCTCGCCGCGCTGGCGCAGGTAGGCGATCGCCGCCACCGCCTCGGTGTGCGACTCGACGAGCAGCGACCCGAGGCGCTCGCCGAGCACCGCGTCCAGGGCGACCTCGAGCTCGGCCGGCGCGATGAGCAGATCGGCCACGGTGCGCGGCGCGTCGCTCTTGTCCGGGTGCTCCTTCTCGGCGCGCTGCAAGAGCAGCCGGCTGCCCAGCGAGAAGCCCTCGTGCCGCGCCGCCAGCTCGGACAGCGAGTGCAGGCGGGCGCGCTTTTTGTGCAGCTCGCCCTTTAGTTGATCGACCTCCTTGTCCAGGCGCGACACCAGGAGCTTGAGGTCCTTTATCCGCTCCTCGGCCGCCTCGCGGGTGCGCAGCAGGTTGAGCTTCTCTTCTTGGAGGCCGCCGAGCGCCTGCTGCTGGCCGGCGATCTCCTCTTCAAGCTCCTCCTTGCGCTGGCCCAGGCGCTTGTGCTCGTCCTCGGCGCGGCCGACGCGCACCCCGAGGTCTTCGATCTGGCGGGCGTGGCTGCGCTCGCCGGCCTCGGTGCGCGCGATCTCGGCGTTCTGGCGGGCGATCTCGGACTTTGTGTGATCGCTAACGCGGGTAAGCTGGCCGAGCTGCTCCTTCAAGCTGCGCAGCTGCGCCTCGGCCTCCGCGGCGCGGTCGTCTTTGGCGAGGTCGCTGCTCTGCAGCTCGGTCAGCTCGGCGCTGACCCGCTGGACCTGCTCGGCGGCCTGGGCGGCGCGATCGAGCAGCGCCTCCTGCTCACCGCGCAGCTTCTGCGCCTGGGCGAGCAGCCGCGACTCTTCCTTGCGCGCGTGCTCGTTCTCGGCCTCGCCGAGCTTGACCTCGTTGTCCAGGACATACAGCTCTTCCTGGGCCTGCTGCAGGCGCTGCTCCTCGGCCAGGAGCTCCAGCCGCCCCGCCGCCATCTCGGCCTCGATCGCCAGGCGCGAGCTCTCGGCCGCCGCCAGCTCGGTCGCCGCCGCCGCCACCAGCTCCTCGTAGACCCGCGACTCGCTGAGAAGCCCCAGCCACTTCTGGCTGTAGCCCCACAGCTCGATGTCGCGCAGCTCCGCGCGGTAGCGCTTGTAGCGCTCGGCCTTGTCGGCCTGGCGCTTGAGGCTGGCGAGCTGGCGCTCCTGCTCGGCGACTACATCCGAGACGCGCAGGAGGTTCTGCCGGGTCAGCTCGAGCTTCTTCTCGGCCGCCTTGCGGCGCAGCTTGTACTTGGTGATGCCGGCCGCCTCTTCGATGAGGAAGCGGCGCTCTTCGGGCTTGCTCGACACGATCATGCCGACCCGTCCCTGCTCGATGATCGAGTAGGCGCGGGTGCCGATGCCGGTGCCCATGAAGAACTCGGTGATGTCGCGCAGCCGGCACGGCGTCTTGTTCAGGTAGTACTCGCTGGTGCCGTCGCGGAACAGGCGCCGGGTGACCGTGATCTCGGAGAACTGCAGGTACTCGACCGGCAGCCGGCCGTCATTCTCGAAGGTCAGCGAGACCTCGCAGTAGCCGGTCGGCCCGCGGCGATCGCTGCCCGAGAAGATGACGTCCTCCATCGCCTTGCCGCGCAGGTGCTTGGCCGACTGCTCGCCCATGCACCAGCGGATCGCGTCGACCACGTTGGACTTGCCGCAGCCGTTGGGGCCGACGACACCGGTGATCGGATCGTCAAAGCGGATCACTGCCCGCTCGGCGAACGATTTGAATCCGATGATGTCGAGCCGTTTGATCCGCATCTAAGGGGTCCGACGCCGGCCCACGCGGTCTGAGCAGTAAAGCGCGAGCGGGCCGACACTTTAGCGCAATCGGCGCCCGAGCCAAACGAGATCTTGCGCCGGTCGCAAATCATCTATTTAAGAAGCAGGTTAAGAGGCAGGCGGGCGCGACCCCTAGACAAGGCGGGCGGCTCCGTGCCAGGTTGCGCCCATGCGTAAACCCAACCTGAAAGCGAACCAAAAGTCTGCGCTGCCGTCTGTACTGCCGTCTGTCGTGGCAGGAGGACTTCTGGTCTCGCCGATCGCCTCGCTGCTCTTTTTGGGCTGCGTGGATGACCATGGGCACAAGGATGATATGGGGCTGCCGGGGGTCGACCTTGCGGTGCCGCAGCCCGATATGTCGATCAGCCGGCCGGATCTGGCGACCAGCCCTGCCGATCTGGCAACTGGTCCTGCCGATCTGGCGACCGGCCCTGCCGATCTGGCGGGCGGCAAGAGCGATCTCGCGGTCGCCGTCGACATGGCCGGCGGCAAAGCGGACATGGCCAGCGGCACCCCCGATCTGAGCTCGCCGCCGGCCGACATGGCCGGGGGACCCATGGTGACCGGCCTGCCGACGTGCACCGATACCGGCGTCACCGCCGACGTCGTGTTCAGCACCGTCGCCAGCACCTCCTGCGCGGTCGCCGGCACCTGCCACTCCAAGGGCGACGGCGGCCTGACGTTCACCAATGGCGCTACCCTGAAGAGCGCGTTCGTCGGCATCGCCTCCAAGCAGACCACTGTCGTTCCCCTCGTCACGGCGAGCGACGTCGATCGCAGCTACCTTATGTACAAGCTCACCAATCAGCAGGCTTCGGTCATGGGCCGCGGCGGTCTGATGCCGCGCGGCGGCGCCCGCCTCACCGATGCAAACCTGTGCAAGTTCATCGTCTGGATCAAGGAAGGCGCGAAGTAGGCGCGAAGTAGGGATCACCTGGCAAGGCCACGCTGCCGGCCCTGCCAGGTGCGGCCGACGGCTGGCTCAGGCGGCCAGCAGCGGGCCGAGGTGCTCCTCAAGCTCCTTGTCGCCGAGGCTCGTGTAGTCCTTGTTCAGGCTCCCGGCGAGGTTCTTCTTCACCGGATCGGACAGGTGCTCGCGCAGGAGCCCGAGGAACTCGGGGTTGGCGGCGACGACCAGGCGCGCGAAGCGGTTGCGGCTGAACTCCGTGTTGAGCTCCTCGGCGAGGCTGCGCGCGAAGCGGTCGTGCTCCATGGCCTTGGCCGAGGTGCCGGGCTCCATGGATGAGCGGCTGCCGTGGCCGAGGTGACCGCCGCTGCCCATCGACTGGTTGGTGCGTCCTGGCTTGTCGGAGACCAGATCGAGCTCGCGGGCCCGGCTGGCGGCGTGCTCGAACTCTTTCTCAAGGACCATCGGCCGGTGCTCACTGGCGACCGAGTAGAGGCGGGCGCGGCTTGCATCGCTGATCAAGATCCAGATAGGAAAAGTCGGTTTCATGGAGCTACCTCCTTTAGTCACTTCGGACTGTTGGGTTCAACCTACGCAAGCTGCGTGCCGGTGTCCGGGCAAGGGCGCAATGTGCCTGCAGAATCGGTCGCTGCGGCTTGCTCGCCGGCGGCTCGCGGACTCCGGCGTCCCAGGGCAAGGCGAGCGGCGGTAGCGCCGACCGCGGCGGCAACGGGCGGGCGCTTCTGACAACGTGAGCTGATCCGCTACAGCGCGCGTCTACGCGGGCGCGGGGAAGACCAGCTGCCGGGTGTAGCGGGCGATCATCAGCGCCTCATCGGTCGGCACCACCCGCACCGTGCAGGCGCTGCCGGGAGGCGAGATGATCGACGCCGCCGCCGCATTGAGGGCCGGATCGATGCGGATGCCCAGGTAGTCGAGCCCGGCGCAGCACTGCGCCCGCACCGCAGCTGCGTGCTCGCCGATGCCACCGGTGAACACCAGGGTGTCGAGGCCGCCGAGCGCGGCGACCAGGGCGCCCACCGACTTGCGCAGCTGATACACGAACATCTCGACCGCCAGCGCGGCGCGCGGGTCGCTCGCCCGCCGCTCCAAAAGGAGCCGCATGTCGCCGGTCTGGCCCGAGACCCCGAGCAGGCCCGACTCCTTGTCGACAAGCTGCGCCAGCCGGCGGGCATCGTAGCCGTGGTTTAATAGATAGAGCAGGACCCCCGGATCCAGATCGCCGGTGCGGGTGCCCATCATGAACCCGCCGGTCGGGGTCAGGCCCATGGTCGTGTCCACCGGCTGGCCGTCGCGTACCGCCGCCATGCTCGCGCCGCTGCCCAGGTGCAGAAGGACCGCCCGCCCAAGGCTCGCCGCGCCGAGCCGGCTTACCAGGTAGTCGTAGGACAGGCCGTGGAAGCCGTACCGCCGCAGCCCCTGGTCGGCGAGCTCCTGCGGCAGCGGCAGCCGGCGCGCGACCTCGGGCAGGGCGGCGTGAAAGGCGGTGTCGAAGCATGCCACCTGGGGCAGCTCGGGGTAGCGTTCGGCGACAAGCTGGATCACGGTGAGCGCGGTGGGCAGGTGCAGCGGCGCAAACGGCACGACCGCGCGCAGCGACGCCAGCAGCGCCTCATCGATGCGCTCGGGCCGCGCGTGGTGCGGCCCGCCGTGGACGAGCCGGTGACCGAGCGCCGCCGGCGCGGGCAGCTCGGCCAGGGCGGCAAACACCGCCGTCAGGGCCGCCTCATGGCTGGCGAAGTCGCCCTCGTTCTGGGGCTGCTCGCCCGCCTGGGTGCGCAGCCGCAGGTGACTCCCGGGTCGGCCGATGCGCTCGACCTCCCCCTCGGCCAGGCGCTGCTCGGCGGCCGCGGTGAACTCGAACAGCGCGAACTTCAGCGAAGACGAGCCGACATTGAGGCAGAGGATGATGGGCGCCGCGTCCATGAGGATGAAGCCACGACGAAGATACAACGGCGCGCCGCCCCGCGGCAATGGCTGCGCGCGCCCTACATCACGGGCGGGTGATAGGTGATGCGCTCTTTTTCGCGCTCTTTAAGAGGCTCATTTTCCCGCGGCCAGTACGCCGGGCGACCGTAGTAGTCGTAAAGCCGCGTCTCGTACTCGCGGTTTACCAGCGCCTCGGGGTTCCACTCCGGGCTGTTCTTTATCGCCTCTTTGGTGAGGTTTATGTAGATCATGTTCTCGGCCCAGCTGATCCGCTGCGTCCAGTACGGCGGCACCAGGACCTTCTTGCCCAGCCACCAGTTGCTGGTGTCGATGACCAGGTAGCGGATCGCCCAGGTCTCGTCATCGACGATGAAGTCGGCGATGTGGCCGATGGCGCCGTCGCTTCCGTGCACGTGGTAGCCGGCCACTTCGCGGGCGCTGCGCAGGTGCGGATCGCCGATCTCGGCGCGATCGCGCCCGAGCTCGTCGACCGCGGGCAGCTCGGCCAGCGATCCGGGATAGATTCCGACGCCCCAGGCCATGGTCTCGCCGAAGCCCCAGTAGTACGGCCACCCGTAGTACTGCGAGTAGTCGCGCTCATACTGGCGCGAGACCGGCTTGTCCATATCGATACTGGGACTGTTTTTGATCTTCTCTTGCGTCAGCGCGAGGTGGAACTTGCGCGTCGCCCAGTCGGCCTGCCGGAACGAGATGGGAGAGACGAGGACCCGCCCCGCGGACTTCCAGAACCCTCCGGTGTCAGTGTCGAGGTAGCGGATCGTCCAGTGCTGGTCATCAAAGAGGAAGTCGGTGACCTTGCCGATGTCGCCATCGGTAGCGTGCACCTTGTAGCTCTCCAAGTCCTTGAGACTGCGTAGCATGTTGCACCTCTCTTTAGGCACCCAGCATGCGAGCCCGTTAAAGATTTCAGCAAGCCGCGGGCCAGAACATACTCAAGCGGACTCCAGAGAATGGGCTCGCTCCGGGCTCGCTCCGGTCTCCGCGGCGCCGGGCTATATGTGCTGTGCGGTCTCGCCACACCGTGCGGGCGGGCGACACCAGCCGACCCGCGACTGCAGCGGCCGCCGGATCGCGGTGGTGCAAGAAGACCTGCAGGAGGCGGCCTTATGCTCTGCGCGCGGCGGCGGCACATCGTGGCTCGACGCGTAGCTGCCGCCGAAGTCCTGCCAGAGCTTGACCAGGTCTGCCTTGAGCGCGCCCAGCGTCTGGTAGCGCAGGGCGCGATCCTTCTGCAGGACCTTGCCGATGATCCGGTCGAGCTCCTTGGGCAGGTTCGGGTTGAGCTTGGAGGGCTGGCGATACGACTCGCTGACGATCGCCTGCAAGATCTGCGTCGCGTCCAGGCCCTGGAACGGCAGCGCGCCGGTGGCCATCTCGTAAAGGACGACGCCGAATGAGAACAGGTCGCTGCGCGAGTCGAGCTCCTTGCCGGTGGCCTGCTCGGGCGACATGTGACTGGCGGTGCCGATCGCCAGGCCCGGGATGCTCATCGAGCTGCTCGGCACGAGCGCCGACAGCGGACCGACGGCAGTGGCGATCCCCAGGGCGTCTTTTTTACACAGCTTGGCGAGCCCGAAGTCGAGCACCTTGGCCACGCCGTGCTCGGTGATGAAGATGTTGCTCGACTTGATGTCGCGGTGGATGATGCCGCTGTCGTGGGCGACCGCCAGCGCGTCGCAGACCTGGATGGCGATGTCGAGCAGCTTGTCGAGCTCCAGCGGCCAGCCGTCGATCAGCTCGTTGAGCGTCTGGCCGTTGAGGAGCTCCATGACCATGTACGGGGCGTCGGCGAAGTCGCCGAACTCGTACACGGTGCAGATGTGCGGATGATCGAGCGCCGCGGTGATACGCGCTTCGCGATGGAATCGCTCGACGGCCTTGGGATCTTCAGAGCACTTGCCGCTGAGCAGCTTGATGGCCACTGAGCGATTGAGCTGCTCGTCTTGAGCGCGGTAGACTACGCCCATTCCGCCCTCACCGAGTTTCTCACGTAGCCGGTAGTGCTTGATCCGCTGTGGTGTCATTAGGTCGTCCCCCTGCGCCTTGACTTTGCAACCGATGTGCCAGGAAAATCCCTAGCTCTGCTCGTGCCGCGCGTGGCCCCTCATGCACACGCGGCCGACCGGTCAGCGCGGGGTGCGCGTAGCGGACGGAAGGAGCGCTTCCCAGCGACGGAGAGCCTCGGGAGAAATGGGATCATTGCCGAGCAGGTACGCCTCCAGCGCGGGCAGGGAATCGGTCCCCCAGAACAGCTCCTCGGCCACCGCGACAGTGGGTACGCCGAACACACCGCCGGCAATTGCGTCCTCTGTGTGCTGGCGCAGACTGAGCTTGGCTGCCTCACTGTGCGCAAACGCCAGGACAGCTGTGGCATCAAAGCCCGCGCGCGCCGCGCACCCGGCCACCGCCGCCGCGGACTCGACGCCACCACCGCCGGCTCAGGTGGCGGCGAACAGCTCGTCGATGAGGCGCCGCTGCCCCGCCGGGTCGCTGGCGGGGAAGGAGGCGGCGCGCAGGGCGAGCAGCGGGTTGAACGGATGCGCCGGCGGCGGCACCAGCGGCGGCAGCCCGAGGAGCTGCGCCTTGCGGCAGACGTCTTTAAACAGATAGATCCGCTTGGCCGGAATCTCCGCCGGACCCTTCTGCCCGTGCGCGTTGAGAAGCCCGGCAAACAGCACCGGCACCGGTACGAGCTCGCGCTGATGGCGCGCCGCCAGCGCCGGCAGCTGGGTCCACGCCAGGTACGCGTAAGGAGAGATGAAATCGAAGTAGAAGCGCATCGCGACAGCGAGCATGTAGCCCGCGGTCGGCGCCCGTCAAGCCCCAGGCTGCCGGCCGGCGCCGCGGCGCCAAAACCGCGCCGGACGGCGCCCGTCCTGCTGTATGCTGGCGCAAAGAGGTACAAAGCACATGACCGAGCGGCAAGAGTCCCCCGATATCCGTTCCCAAGTCACCAAAGAGGAGTGGCAGCTGCGCGTCGATCTCGCCGCCTGCTACCGCCTGATCGCGCTGTATGGCTGGGACGATCTGGTGTTCACCCACATCTCGGCCCGGGTGCCCGGTCCCGAGCACCACTTCCTCATCAACCCCTACGGGATGCTGTTCGAGGAGATCACCGCCTCCAGCCTGGTCAAGGTAGATGATCAGTGCCGCCAGGTAATCCAGACGAGCTATCCGGTGAACCCGGCCGGCTTCACCATTCACAGCGCCATCCACGCCGCGCGCGCGGATGTGGTGTGCGTGCTGCACACCCACACGGCCGCCGGCATCGCCGTCTCGGCCGACCCCCAAGGGCTGTTACCGCTATCGCAGCAGGCAACGCTGGCGCTGGCCTCGCTCGGCTACCATGACTATGAAGGGATCGCGCTCAACGAAGACGAGAAGCCGCGGCTGCAGCGCGATCTGGGCGAGCACGCGAGCCTCATCCTGCGCAACCACGGCCTTTTGACCGTAGGGCCCTCGATCGCCGATGCGTTCCTGGTGATGTATACGCTGCAGCGCGCCTGTGAGATTCAGGTCCGGATCACAAGCCGCAGCCCGATCGCCGTCGACCCGCGCATCTTGGCGGGGGTCAAGGCCAACATCCAGGCAGTGACCCGCGGCCTGCTCGGTCAGCTTGCGTGGCCGGGTCTTATCCGCAAGCTCGATCGCATCGATCCCTCCTACCGCGACTGACTTGCGGCCCCGGCGGATCCGTGGAAACATCTCTCCCATGACGCCTCCGAGCGCGGTGCGCATGACGCGCTTCCCCGTGTTCAGCGGGGAGGTGCTCTCTGGCCTGCGTCTGCGCTGGATCGACGTGCCGGCGCAGCGCGACAGCGGGGCGCCGCCGCTGGTGCTCCTGCACGGCCTCGCCTCGCGCATCGAGGAGTACGAGGAGCTCGTTCCGTTTCTGCGCGCGCACCGCCGGATCATCGTGATGGATCTGCCGGGCAACGGCTACTCCGACAAGCCGGACCAGCTGTATACGCTGCGCTTTCTTGAGGATGCGGTGCTCGCGCTGCTCGATCGGCTGGCGCTGCGCGAGGCGGATCTGGGCGGCGGCAGTCTGGGCGGCGGGCTCACCCTGCGCCTGGGCCACCGCGAGCCGCAGCGCTTCGCGCGGCTCTGCCCGTGGGCTCCGGCGGGCGCCTGGGAGCCGATGCGGCTGTTGCCGCTGCTCGTGCGCGCGCTGTCCGGGCGGCGCACCTTCTGGCCGGCGATGTGGGTGCAGTCGCGCTTCTGGTACCGCCGCGACTGGCCGGGCCGCGACGAGGCGCTGCGCTCGTCCTTTGCCCACTACCGCGAGGTCGTGAGTCCGGGCTTTCTGCGCATGTACTGGGAGATCGGAATCGAGCAGGGAGAGTCCTCCCTGTACCCGCTGGCGCCGCAGACTCCGCAGCCGACCCTGCTTCTATGGGGCGACCAGGATCACGGGCTCAACATGGGTGAGGGAGTCAAGAAGCTGGCCACGCTGCTGCCGCGCGTCCGTCTGCACATCTTCAAGGGCGCCCGCCACTCACTGGCCAACGAGGTGCCCGAGGACCTCGGCCGCACCCTCGACGCCTTCCTGCGCGAACCGGCGAGCCGTTAGGAAAAGGAGCGCCCTGCGGGCTCGCAAGGGGAGGCGGCTTACTGCGCCGGGAGGTCGCGGATGGTGATGTGGGGGAAGTTGTAGCCGTCGGTGGTGTTCTGGACCTCGGCCGAGACCTCGACGCGCTGGTTGGCGCGACCGGGGACGGTGCGGACGTAGGTGTAGACCAGGCTGCCCCAGGCGTAGGGAGCGGCGGGGGCGAGCAGGTAGTAGATGGGCTGCTCCTGCGTGTCGGCGAGGACGAAGCCGTCGTCGAGCAGGCTCTGCTCGATGAGCTGCAGGCGGTGGTTGGTGTCGGCGGCGGTCAGCGCGGTGACGGCGACCGGGGCCTGGTGGTGGCGCTTGGCCTGGGCAGTGGCGCTGACCGAGAGGCTGCAGAACAGGAGGGCGGCGACGACGTTGCGAAGGGTCTTCATGACTTTGCGAGCTCCACCGAGGAATCGTTTAAGAGGCGTTGCGTTTCGTTGCCAGGCTACTAATCACGCCCCGTGCCAGGCCGCTGCAGCGCGCTCGCAAGCGGCGCAACAAAACGCCTTCTCCGTCGGAAGAGTCGATTATTTTGCCGCCCCCCCAGGCTGCGCGGCGCGAAAAACGCCGCATAGAACTCGGCAAAATAAAGAATTCTGTCTGCGAACCGGACTACTTCGCCGGCGCCAGCTTGCTCAGCACCTGCACCAGCTCACTCACGCTTACCCGATCGACGATGTTGTCGCCAACCCGCGCCCACCGCACGACCCCGCCCGCATCGACGACGAACACCGCCGGTAGGGAGTCCTGCTCGCCGCGCTCGCGCACGCCGAAGGCGGTGGCCAGCTTCAGGTCGTGATCGGAGACGAGCGGAAACGTCAGCCCGAGCTTGGTCGCCAGCGCCGTCTGCTCCGCCGGCTGGTCGGCGGCGATGGCGATGATGCGCCGTCCCTGCGCCTGGAGCTCACTTAGGTGATCTTGCAGCTCACCGAGCTGCTTGCGGCACCAGGGTCACCAGTGGCCACGATAAAAGACGATGGCTGTCGGCACCCGGGTGAGGGCCGCGAACCGCGGCGCGGTCGCCCCGACGGCGAGCGGGGTGTCGCGCGCGAGCAGCTTATTCTTGCGCACCTTGGCCGAGAGCGCATCGGGAATCTGCTCGCGCGCCGGGGGGGCCGCCGCTGCCGCAAGGGGCAGGAGCAGACAAAAAAGGACAGCGGGTAGGGACCGATAAGTACGCACGAGGACCTCCGTTTTAACCTTCGCCGGTCGACCGCCGCAGCAGCGCCGCGACGCCGCGCCAGTCTGGGACGAACCCGCCGGCCAGCGCAAGCAGATTAACGGCCCTTCCGGCGCGGCTGCTCGTAACAACTTGCCGGATGCTGTCCCCGCGGCGTGGTACCCTTAGCGGGTAGCCTGAACACCGGAGGTCAGTCGATGGCCAGCCCCGATGACGATGCCAGAACCGACGCCGCCGCCGCGGAGACCGTCTCGGAAACCGATGAGGCGCCGGGGCCCGTGCCGCAGTGGGCCGAGCTCCCCGACTACGTGCAGCGCGAGCTCACGCCGTGCGGCTACGATGCCACCTGGTTCACCGCGCAGGCGCCCGTCCTGCGGCTCACGGTGCTGAACCTGTATGTGAAGCTCAAGGGACTCGGGCTGTGGCGGTTCGTCGGCACCGAGCACGGCAGCCAGCCGGGCTGTCTGCACTTCTTGTGTACGGATATCGCGGAGCTGCGCGCGTTCCTGACCGCCAGCTCCGACTTCACCACGCCGCAGGAGTCCAAGGTCTCGTGGGACTCGCGCGAGCGGCGCGCGGTCGGGGCGCTGCACTTCAAGCAGTTCGACGGCTGGCCAGTGACGAAGGTGCAGGCGCACATCGATCCGCACGGGCTGCTGCTGCACAGCGAGCTGTGGTGGCTGATTCCGGTGGTGCCGCTCGGGCAGATGCTGGCCCATGCAGCCGATCCCACAGGCTATACAGAGGTCTACAGAATCCGCAACATCCTGCTGCAGCAGGGCTGGGACCCGGCGCCCCTTACCGGCCGGCGCGGACCGCTAGTCGCGTAGCCGCGGCCCCCCTGGTCAGCTTGTACGTTTGGCCGCCGGCTTGTATAGCGCGGCATAGTACACCCAGGCAATGAACACGGCCTGAAACGGCAGCCGCAGCCACAGGAGCAGCGGCGCCACGTGCCCGCCCGGCGGCTGCACCTGCGCCACCGCGGCATAGATGTTCGCCGGAAACACCGCCAGAAGGAGCGCGATGAGCCCCCAGCCGGTCAGCCGGCGCAGCGGCGGCACGAGCACGAGCAGCCCGCCCAGCACCTCCAGCACCCCGCTCAGGTAGATGAGCTCCAGCGGAAACGGCAATAGCGGCGGCATCATCACCAGGTAAAAGCCCGGATCGCGGAAGTGATTCAGCCCGCCAGCGATGAACAGCGCGGAGAGGAGCCACAGGAGGACGGTGCGCAGTGTGGAGTTCACGGCGCGTATCCTCCCGCCGGCCGGGGCGAATGTAAATGACCGATTCCGCGGCCCTTTGGAAACCCGGTTCAGCGACGATAAATTACCCGGCCGCGCGCTTGAAAAAGGGGCTGGGCTGGTCGACAATATGAAGTTATGCCGTGGAATCCACTTACCCCCGAAGAGCAGCGCATCATCGAGCACAAGGGCACCGAGCGGGCCTTCACCGGCGAATACACGGATCATTTCGTCGAAGGGACGTACATCTGCCGGCGCTGCAACGCGCCGCTGTACCGCTCGGACAGCAAGTTCCACAGCGGCTGCGGCTGGCCGAGCTTCGACGCCGAGATCCCCGGCGCGGTGCAGCGGCTGCCCGATCGCGACGGTCGCCGGACCGAGATCCTGTGCGCCGCGTGCGGCGGGCACCTGGGGCACGTGTTCATCGGCGAGCGGATTACGCCCAAGAATACGCGCCACTGCGTGAACTCGCTGTCGATGCGGTTCGTCCAGAAGCCCTAGCGCCGCGCGGCGCCGGGACTTGGTGACGCTTAGTTGGTGGCGCAGCCGGCGCTGAAGCCGGCCGGGGCGGTCTGCTCGTCGGAGTCGCCGTCCACCGAGAGCAGGAAGTTCAGCAGGTCCTGCCGCGCCCCGGCGTCCATGACGTCGAAGTTGGCGGCTCCCGAGGCCAGGTGGGCGGCGAACTCCCGGCTCTTGAGCAGCTCGTCGAGCGTGGTCGCCTGACCGTGGTGCAGAAACGGCGGGGTGACCGCCAGGCTGTACAGCCCGGGGATGCTGTAGCCGCCGCGGCCCTGGGCGCGCCCGCCGGCGCTGGTGAGCTCACTTGCGGCGCCGCCGGCGGCGAACGTCGAGACGTTGCGCACCGCGCAGGAGAGCTGGGGGGGCGGCAGGGTCACGGCCGGTGACTCGGCGGCGGCCGGCTGCACCTCGATCTGGGTCCCGCCGTCATGGAACGTGTAGAAGCTCGGCCAGGCGGACGGGCGGGTGAAGCGGACGGTGCTGGCGAGGCTCGACAGGAGCGCCGCGGAGGGTGTGTAGAAGCGGCGCGACAGGGTCCAGCCGCTCTCGCTGTGGCACTTGATGCAGCCGCCGCTCTGCCCAGAGTTGCCGAACAGCGCCGCGCCGCGGGCCACAGAATCGGGGTCCACGCGCGTCTGGCGCCGCACCGGCCGCAGCGTGGTCAGGTAGCTCTCGATGTCGTCCCAGGTCGAAGCGCAGCTCCCCGCCGACTTCTGCAGGTCGCGGTTGGGCGCGCCCAGGGCGGCGTTCAGGGTCACCGGAGTCTCCTTGCTGAGATCCCCGCAGTCAGCCGGCGCCGCGGCGGTGCTGATCGCGCCGTGGCCGCCCATCACGTTGCGCAGCAGGTCCTCGAAGTCGGCCACCTCATCGGCGTTGGCGGTCCAGCCGAGGGCGCGCTGGGTCTGCGGGCTGCCGTGGTGGCTAAAGACGCTGTCCAGGGACGGAGTCTGCCGCGGCCCGGTGGGAAAGCTCCAGGTGATGCCATCGCTGCGCCCGTCCGGGTGGCAGGAGGCGCAGGACATCCGGCCGGCCGCCGCCATCCGGCCGCGCGCGCTGTAGAAGGCGCTCATGCCGGAAAGGACGCTCGCGCTCAGCGGCTCGGTATCGACGGTGGGGAAGGTGGACTCGAGGGTCTGGTTCATCAGGTCGAGCACCGCCAGGCGGCGGCTCAGCCAGCAGTTGAGGAACATCCGCTGCGTCTTGAAGGCGACCGCGCCGCCGCTCGGCGCCCGGCAGCGGCCCAGGCGTTCATCGCCGCTGGCGTCGATCTGCAGGTTCTGCAGCGAGCCGATCGACACCGCCTGCCGATCCGGATCAAAGACGATGCGCTCCACCGCATCGGTCCCGCGCGAGACTATGTAGCCGACAAAGCCGACGTTCCGCTTGTCGTGGACGAACTCGATGTCGACCGGATCGGCAAGAAAGAGCGTCGCGGCGTTGCCGAGCTGGGTGAGCAGGCGCGGCAGGCTGGTGGTCCCGGCGCCCTGGGTGACCTCGACTTTGTTCACCAGATCAACCACGTGCACGACCGGCGTGACGTTGCGATCGGCGGCCAGCGGCGGCGCCGGTGACGCCGCCAGATCGGTGACGTAGAGCCGGCCGTCCGGAGCAATGGCCGCGCCGGCGAGCTGGTTGGGTCCCGCCGCATCGGTCCCGGTCATCGCCGCGGACAGCGGCGGCAGCCGGATCGAGCCGGCGGGCGCCAGGTCGCGCAGGGAGAACAGATCGATCCGGCCGGTGCGCCCGGAGTTTTGCGCCTCGCCGCCCGGCTGCGGCTCGCCGAAGTAGTGGGGGACGACCAGCAGCTCGTCGTCGTCCTGGCCATCGAGGTTGTTGGTCACGGTCAGGGCGCGCGGGTTGGCGACGTCCTTGATCAGGCCCGCGGGCGACAGGTCTTCGGTGTTGAGCACGGCGATGCTGCTCTCACCGAACTCGGCGACGAACAGCCGGCGACCGCGCGGCGACAGCGCCAGCCCGCTCGGCTCGGAGCCCACCTGGGCGGTCGCCGCGATGGTCGGCGTCGGGCTGCGCAGGCCGACCACCTTGACCACTGTCGCGTCGGCGCGGTTGGCGACAAAGGCGGTGTCGCCATCCGGGTGCAGGACCACCGAGCAGGGCTCGCGGCCGGTGGGAACGACCGCGGTGCGCGCGAGCGTGGTCGGCTCGAAGATCGAGATCGAGCCGTGCTCCGGATTCACCAGGACGAGCACTCCGTCATCCTGGCTGATCGCGATCGTGCTCGATCGCGACGCCTGGGCGAGCTCGAAGTGCGGCTTGTTGAAGCGTCCCCACAGCGCTTCACAGCCGAGCAGCAGCAGGAGCGGAAAAAACCCCAGACGCTTCATCGGACACCCTCCATCCTCAAGGTGCGGCGGTCGCGCGGGCGTGCCCGGCAGGCTCCGAGCGCGCCGGGCGCGGCGGCAGCGCCATAAGACTAATCCGGGGCCGGGGAACAGGAACCCGGCGGGGGGCAGGCCCCCCCCGAAGCCGCGCGGAACGGAGGCGGGGTAGGACGGAAGGGCCAACGTCTTAAACCCAGGCACACAGGGAACTCCGAAGCCCGCTTCTGCCTTGAAAAAAAAA
>DAOMZC010000035.1:0-18232 GCA_035437965.1 Pseudomonadota bacterium | reverse complement strand
AAAACGGACACTACAACAATTTTACCGATGGGGAGAATGAGTTTTTGTACGGGTCCTTCACCGCGACATCAAGCCGTCTAAAGAAACCATCGAGCGGCAGTGAGAGTGAAACGATCCGTAGCCGTAGCGTGGCTCTGGCTACGGTGGTTTGTATTTTAGAGAGTCTATTCACTCGCTTTACTCTGCGGCGCAGTTTGGCGTTGTCTCGGAAAGTGTAAAAAAGTATAGTATTCCTCGTGGCTCTTAAGCGATGCCCGCGCGGCCTGCTGCTCTTGCTCTCCCGGAGCAGCGCGCGCGGCGTCTCGCTGGCGGCCGCGCTGCTGGCCTTTGTGGTCCTGCCCGCGCTGCACGTACTCCAGCACGAGCGCGAACAGCGCAAGCTGGCGGCCGCGCAGCGCATCGCCGGCCTTGAGGGGTCGCGGGCACCGGGCAGGAGCGAGGCGACGCTGCACGCCGAGCGCACGCTGCTGCACGAGCACTCGCACGAGCACCCGCACCCAGCCTCGCATGAGCACCCGCGCGCGCCTGGCTCGGGCAAGCCCGAGCCCTCGCAGCACGGGAAGGGGTCGATCGAGCACTTCTCCATCGCGCTGCTCGAATCGCTCACGCCACTGCTTCCTGGACCGAGCGGGAGCCTTGAGTACCTCCCGATTCTCCTCCCGCAGTCTCTCTGTCCCGCCCTGATTCCGCTACGCCTGAACACCATCCGCGGCCCGCCTCTTTTTTCCTGACTCGCGTTTTTTCCAAATCCTGAGGTTGCTCGGCAGCCGGCCCACTGCTTGCGGTGTGGGCAGGGCTCGGCTGGGCCTGGGCTCTCGTTCTCAAGGGCGGCGCGCGTACTAGGCCGCTGTTGAGGCGCGGGGCCTGGCGTGACATGGAGACAGAGATGTCCAGGCTGCATAGTGTCTGGCTGGGCGTGGTCCTGCTCTGCGCGGCCACCGCGCGCTACGGGCTCGCCGATGAGGTGCCGCTGACCGCGCCCGCGAGCGCGCCCCGGCCGGGCCAGAAGCAGAAGAAGGTGAGCCCGACCCGCTTTACTGCGGTCGTCCAGGCGGACGCGCCGGCGCGCTCGACTGCCTCGGAGCGAGTCGTAGACGCGCGGACCCTGAAGGTGACGCCGCTGCGCTCGGGCGATGACCTGCTGCGGGTGGTACCGGGACTGCTCGTCTCACGCCATGGCGCCGAGGGAAAAGGGAACCAGATCTTCTTGCGTGGGTTCGACGCTGCCCACGGCTCCGATGTCGAGGTGACGGTTGATGACATCCCGATCAACGAGATGTCGAACGTCCACGGGCAAGGATACCTCGACCTTGGCTTCATCATCCCCGAGGTGGTCCGCTCGGTGGGGACTCTGAAGTCCGCCCTGCAGCTCGGCCAGGGGCCCTTTGCAACGGCGGGCTCGGTCCGAATCCAGCTGGGAGTTCCCGGTGAGCTCCGCGGGGTGCGGACGAGCTATCAAATCGGAACGACCAACCGGCACCGCCTGCTGCTCGTGGTCGCGCCGCGGCAGCTGTCCGAGGACACCTTCCTCGCCATCGAAGGACTGAGCGACTCGGGATACGGGCAGAACCGGCACAGCGAGCGCCTCAGCCTGCTCGGCAAGGCCCGACTGTGGTCGCGCGGTCAGCGGATGCGCCTGGTCGCGCTGATCTCGGGGTATGCGGCGCGCTTTGGTGAGCCGTCGCCGGTCCCGGCCGCCGACTATGCCAGCGGGCGGATCGGCTTCTTCGATACCTACAGCCGGAACACCCAAGGTGAGTCGAGCCGTGCTCTCATCGGGCTGCGGTTCACCCTGGCGCAAGCGGACGACCGCCTGGAGGTGTGGACGCATACGCAGTGGCGCCGGCTGCTGCTGAACGAGAACTTCACCGGCTACCTCCTCGATCTGCAGCACGGCGACGCGCGCAAGCAGTTCCAGCACTCGCTCAGCGCGGGGCTCCACCTGCGATATACCCGGCAGCTCCCGATCGGGCTGGCGCTGCTCGGCGGCGCTGACTGGCAGAGCGAGTCGGTGAGCCAGTATGAGGATCAGGTAGATCAGGAAGGCCAGACGTGGCGCCGGAACCGCGACACCGATGCGACCCAGCATCTGGGCGCGCTGTACGCCGGGGCCCGCCTGCATCGCTTCCGGTGGCTGCGCCTTGAAGGCGGACTGCGCCTCGACCTGTTCCAGCTGAGCGCCAGCGAGCGGCGCGCCGAGGCGTCGAGCGGCAGCACCACGCTGCTGCACTTCGCGCCCAGGTTGACCGCCGCTTTCTTGTTGCCGCGCCGGGTGTCGCTGTTCGCGGCGTACGGCCGCGGCGTCCGTCCACCCGAGGCGCGCTCGGTCCTCTCGACCATGACGATCGAGGAGAAGCAGCTTGGCGAGTACCAGGGCCGCGCGGTCGGCCTCACCAGCGCCGACACCACCGAGGTTGGCGTGCGGTACGCCCCGCGGCCGTGGGTGCAGCTCGGGCTGGCAGGGTTTGGGACCTGGATCGATCACGAGGTCCTCTTTGATCACGTTGCCGCGGTCAGCGTGGGCCTCAACAGCACGCGCCGGCTCGGCACCGAGCTGGAAGTGCAGGTAAGTCCGCTGCCGTGGCTCGATCTGCGCCTCGATGCGACGTACGTCGACGCGCGCTTCATCGACTCGCAGGCGCCGGTCGCGGGAGCGCCGAGCTTCCTCATGGTGCTGAGCGGTGCGCTCAACCACCGCAGCGGCCTGCACGCCGGGCTGCGCTTGGTCGGCCTCGCCCCGCGCCTGCTCCAGTACGGCGCCACGTCGAGCGGCTCCGTGGTGCTGGACCTCGTCGCCGGCTTCCGGTGGCACGCCGTCCAGCTCGACCTGCAGCTCGACAACGCCCTGAACCAGCCCTGGCGGGAGGGCGAGTTCCACTACGCCTCATGGTTTGACCCGCAGCAGCCGCGGTCCGCGCTGCCAACGCTTCACTACGCCGCCGGTCCACCCATCAACCTGCGAGCTTCGCTGACTATCTGGCTCTGAGAGCTGCTCCCAGAAGACTCGCGCCAAAGGAGAAACACAATGACCAAGACATCATCATCGAAGGAGCGTCAGCAGGGCAGGGGCCTGTGGGCCCTGGGCTTTTCTATTGGGCTTGTCGCCGCTGGCTGCGGCAGCCATGAAGCGGTGCGCGTCTCACTGCCGGTTGTCGTCGATGGCAGCGGGCTGGCGAAGGTACAGACCGACCTCGGTTATCAGGTCCAGATGTCGCTGTTTCGGCTGGCGGTGAAAGATCTGCAGTTTACGGTGCGCGGCGAGATGCACGCGAGCCTCCTTCAGCGCGCCGCCGACCTGCTCGTCCCCAGCGCCTACGCGCACCCCGGTCACTATTCCGGCGGCGATGTCACCGGCGAGCTGCCCGGCACGTATGTGCTCGACTTCAACAAGGACGATGGCAAGGCGCTCGGCAAGGCGAGCCTGATCACCGGGGCCTACCAGGGAAGCAACTTCACCTTCCGCAAGACCGGGGCCGCGGACTCCCTTGCCAGCACCGATCCGCTGCTCGGGCACACAGCGTATATCGAGGGCCAGGCCAGCCGCGGCGGGCAGGTCATCAGCTTCACGGCCCAGGTAGATGTCGACGAGGGGTCGCAGCTCGTCGGCGCGCCGTTCGCGATCGAGGTCACCGAGACCACGCAAGCCTCCCTGGGCTTCAAGCTGCTGGCTCAGGACCCGGTGCTGACCAAGACCCTGTTCGATGGGATCGACTTTGCCGCGCTCGATCCGGATGGGGATGGGCAGGTGGCACTGTTGCCTGGGCAGGATGCGCACAACCTCCTGCGCCGCAACGTGCAGGTGCACGACTTCTACGCCATTACCAACCGCTAGGAGACATCATGACTAATCGATCCATCGCCGCTCTTCTCGGCAGCCTGCTGCTCGGCGCCTGTGGGGAAGCGGGCGGCACCCTGAACGTCACCATCTATGGGGAGGAGTTCATCGAAAAAGGAATCCCGGCGAGCGTGTTCTCGGACGGGTGGTCGGTCACCTTCAGCAAGTTCCTGGTGAGCGTCGGCGAGGTCAGCGCCGCCCGCGGCGAAGCGGCGCCGGACCTGGAGGATGGCTCCTACCGCATCTTCAACCTGGTCGCGGGCTCCGCTGAGCAGGGACATCAGGTCGTCAGCAAGACCGTCCCCGGCGGGAGCTACAACCGCGTCGCCTACCGCATGGCGCCTCCCCAGGCAGGAGTCACCGCGGGCAACGCCGGCGCTGCCGACCGCGATGTGCTCACCCGGGGCGGTTACGGGCTCTACGTAGCCGGCAGCGCGACCAAGGGCGGAAGCACGAAGACTTTCGCCTGGGGGTTCCCCGGCCGGACCTTCTACAAGAAGTGTGAGTCCACCGCCCTGGTAAGCGGCGGCAGCGCGACCAGCCAGCTCACCATCCATGGTGACCACCTCTTTTATGACGACCTGTTCTCCAAGGAGCCCAATGTCTCCTTCGAGCTCATCGCCACCGCCGATCGCGACGACAATGGTGAGGTGACGCAAGCCGAGCTTACGGCGCTCGACATCCGTACGCAGGCCCGCTACCAGGTCGGGAGCACCGGCATCACGAACCTCTGGGCCTTCATCACGTACCAGACCTCGACCGTCGGCCACATCGATGGCGAGGGCCACTGTGACGAGGTAGATCGCCAGTGACTTACTAATTCACTCCCCCCATCCGCAATCGATCCCGAGCCGCCCGGGCAGCTGATTCAGCGATGGGAGGCCGGTCCCGGGACCTCAAGCCGTCTAAAGAAACCATCGAGCGGCAGTGAGAGTGAAACGATCCGTAGCCGTAGCGTGGCTCTGGCTACGGTGGTTTGTATTTTAGAGAGTCTATTCACTCGCTTTACTCTGCGGCGCAGTTTGGCGTTGTCTCGGAAAGTGTAAAAAAGTATAGTATTCCTCGTGGCTCTTAAGCGATGCCCGCGCGGCCTGCTGCTCTTGCTCTCCCGGAGCAGCGCGCGCGGCGTCTCGCTGGCGGCCGCGCTGCTGGCCTTTGTGGTCCTGCCCGCGCTGCACGTACTCCAGCACGAGCGCGAACAGCGCAAGCTGGCGGCCGCGCAGCGCATCGCCGGCCTTGAGGGGTCGCGGGCACCGGGCAGGAGCGAGGCGACGCTGCACGCCGAGCGCACGCTGCTGCACGAGCACTCGCACGAGCACCCGCACCCAGCCTCGCATGAGCACCCGCGCGCGCCTGGCTCGGGCAAGCCCGAGCCCTCGCAGCACGGGAAGGGGTCGATCGAGCACTTCTCCATCGCGCTGCTCGAATCGCTCACGCCACTGCTTCCTGGACCGAGCGGGAGCCTTGAGTACCTCCCGATTCTCCTCCCGCAGTCTCTCTGTCCCGCCCTGATTCCGCTACGCCTGAACACCATCCGCGGCCCGCCTCTTTTTTCCTGACTCGCGTTTTTTCCAAATCCTGAGGTTGCTCGGCAGCCGGCCCACTGCTTGCGGTGTGGGCAGGGCTCGGCTGGGCCTGGGCTCTCGTTCTCAAGGGCGGCGCGCGTACTAGGCCGCTGTTGAGGCGCGGGGCCTGGCGTGACATGGAGACAGAGATGTCCAGGCTGCATAGTGTCTGGCTGGGCGTGGTCCTGCTCTGCGCGGCCACCGCGCGCTACGGGCTCGCCGATGAGGTGCCGCTGACCGCGCCCGCGAGCGCGCCCCGGCCGGGCCAGAAGCAGAAGAAGGTGAGCCCGACCCGCTTTACTGCGGTCGTCCAGGCGGACGCGCCGGCGCGCTCGACTGCCTCGGAGCGAGTCGTAGACGCGCGGACCCTGAAGGTGACGCCGCTGCGCTCGGGCGATGACCTGCTGCGGGTGGTACCGGGACTGCTCGTCTCACGCCATGGCGCCGAGGGAAAAGGGAACCAGATCTTCTTGCGTGGGTTCGACGCTGCCCACGGCTCCGATGTCGAGGTGACGGTTGATGACATCCCGATCAACGAGATGTCGAACGTCCACGGGCAAGGATACCTCGACCTTGGCTTCATCATCCCCGAGGTGGTCCGCTCGGTGGGGACTCTGAAGTCCGCCCTGCAGCTCGGCCAGGGGCCCTTTGCAACGGCGGGCTCGGTCCGAATCCAGCTGGGAGTTCCCGGTGAGCTCCGCGGGGTGCGGACGAGCTATCAAATCGGAACGACCAACCGGCACCGCCTGCTGCTCGTGGTCGCGCCGCGGCAGCTGTCCGAGGACACCTTCCTCGCCATCGAAGGACTGAGCGACTCGGGATACGGGCAGAACCGGCACAGCGAGCGCCTCAGCCTGCTCGGCAAGGCCCGACTGTGGTCGCGCGGTCAGCGGATGCGCCTGGTCGCGCTGATCTCGGGGTATGCGGCGCGCTTTGGTGAGCCGTCGCCGGTCCCGGCCGCCGACTATGCCAGCGGGCGGATCGGCTTCTTCGATACCTACAGCCGGAACACCCAAGGTGAGTCGAGCCGTGCTCTCATCGGGCTGCGGTTCACCCTGGCGCAAGCGGACGACCGCCTGGAGGTGTGGACGCATACGCAGTGGCGCCGGCTGCTGCTGAACGAGAACTTCACCGGCTACCTCCTCGATCTGCAGCACGGCGACGCGCGCAAGCAGTTCCAGCACTCGCTCAGCGCGGGGCTCCACCTGCGATATACCCGGCAGCTCCCGATCGGGCTGGCGCTGCTCGGCGGCGCTGACTGGCAGAGCGAGTCGGTGAGCCAGTATGAGGATCAGGTAGATCAGGAAGGCCAGACGTGGCGCCGGAACCGCGACACCGATGCGACCCAGCATCTGGGCGCGCTGTACGCCGGGGCCCGCCTGCATCGCTTCCGGTGGCTGCGCCTTGAAGGCGGACTGCGCCTCGACCTGTTCCAGCTGAGCGCCAGCGAGCGGCGCGCCGAGGCGTCGAGCGGCAGCACCACGCTGCTGCACTTCGCGCCCAGGTTGACCGCCGCTTTCTTGTTGCCGCGCCGGGTGTCGCTGTTCGCGGCGTACGGCCGCGGCGTCCGTCCACCCGAGGCGCGCTCGGTCCTCTCGACCATGACGATCGAGGAGAAGCAGCTTGGCGAGTACCAGGGCCGCGCGGTCGGCCTCACCAGCGCCGACACCACCGAGGTTGGCGTGCGGTACGCCCCGCGGCCGTGGGTGCAGCTCGGGCTGGCAGGGTTTGGGACCTGGATCGATCACGAGGTCCTCTTTGATCACGTTGCCGCGGTCAGCGTGGGCCTCAACAGCACGCGCCGGCTCGGCACCGAGCTGGAAGTGCAGGTAAGTCCGCTGCCGTGGCTCGATCTGCGCCTCGATGCGACGTACGTCGACGCGCGCTTCATCGACTCGCAGGCGCCGGTCGCGGGAGCGCCGAGCTTCCTCATGGTGCTGAGCGGTGCGCTCAACCACCGCAGCGGCCTGCACGCCGGGCTGCGCTTGGTCGGCCTCGCCCCGCGCCTGCTCCAGTACGGCGCCACGTCGAGCGGCTCCGTGGTGCTGGACCTCGTCGCCGGCTTCCGGTGGCACGCCGTCCAGCTCGACCTGCAGCTCGACAACGCCCTGAACCAGCCCTGGCGGGAGGGCGAGTTCCACTACGCCTCATGGTTTGACCCGCAGCAGCCGCGGTCCGCGCTGCCAACGCTTCACTACGCCGCCGGTCCACCCATCAACCTGCGAGCTTCGCTGACTATCTGGCTCTGAGAGCTGCTCCCAGAAGACTCGCGCCAAAGGAGAAACACAATGACCAAGACATCATCATCGAAGGAGCGTCAGCAGGGCAGGGGCCTGTGGGCCCTGGGCTTTTCTATTGGGCTTGTCGCCGCTGGCTGCGGCAGCCATGAAGCGGTGCGCGTCTCACTGCCGGTTGTCGTCGATGGCAGCGGGCTGGCGAAGGTACAGACCGACCTCGGTTATCAGGTCCAGATGTCGCTGTTTCGGCTGGCGGTGAAAGATCTGCAGTTTACGGTGCGCGGCGAGATGCACGCGAGCCTCCTTCAGCGCGCCGCCGACCTGCTCGTCCCCAGCGCCTACGCGCACCCCGGTCACTATTCCGGCGGCGATGTCACCGGCGAGCTGCCCGGCACGTATGTGCTCGACTTCAACAAGGACGATGGCAAGGCGCTCGGCAAGGCGAGCCTGATCACCGGGGCCTACCAGGGAAGCAACTTCACCTTCCGCAAGACCGGGGCCGCGGACTCCCTTGCCAGCACCGATCCGCTGCTCGGGCACACAGCGTATATCGAGGGCCAGGCCAGCCGCGGCGGGCAGGTCATCAGCTTCACGGCCCAGGTAGATGTCGACGAGGGGTCGCAGCTCGTCGGCGCGCCGTTCGCGATCGAGGTCACCGAGACCACGCAAGCCTCCCTGGGCTTCAAGCTGCTGGCTCAGGACCCGGTGCTGACCAAGACCCTGTTCGATGGGATCGACTTTGCCGCGCTCGATCCGGATGGGGATGGGCAGGTGGCACTGTTGCCTGGGCAGGATGCGCACAACCTCCTGCGCCGCAACGTGCAGGTGCACGACTTCTACGCCATTACCAACCGCTAGGAGACATCATGACTAATCGATCCATCGCCGCTCTTCTCGGCAGCCTGCTGCTCGGCGCCTGTGGGGAAGCGGGCGGCACCCTGAACGTCACCATCTATGGGGAGGAGTTCATCGAAAAAGGAATCCCGGCGAGCGTGTTCTCGGACGGGTGGTCGGTCACCTTCAGCAAGTTC
The DNA here is from genome assembly GCA_035437965.1 of Pseudomonadota bacterium. GTDB lineage: Bacteria > Myxococcota_A > Polyangia > Palsa-1104 > JAEUJZ01 > CALFML01. Next base: position 9,564 of record DAOMZC010000035.1, on the reverse strand, counting down.
CTGGTGAGCGTCGGCGAGGTCAGCGCCGCCCGCGGCGAAGCGGCGCCGGACCTGGAGGATGGCTCCTACCGCATCTTCAACCTGGTCGCGGGCTCCGCTGAGCAGGGACATCAGGTCGTCAGCAAGACCGTCCCCGGCGGGAGCTACAACCGCGTCGCCTACCGCATGGCGCCTCCCCAGGCAGGAGTCACCGCGGGCAACGCCGGCGCTGCCGACCGCGATGTGCTCACCCGGGGCGGTTACGGGCTCTACGTAGCCGGCAGCGCGACCAAGGGCGGAAGCACGAAGACTTTCGCCTGGGGGTTCCCCGGCCGGACCTTCTACAAGAAGTGTGAGTCCACCGCCCTGGTAAGCGGCGGCAGCGCGACCAGCCAGCTCACCATCCATGGTGACCACCTCTTTTATGACGACCTGTTCTCCAAGGAGCCCAATGTCTCCTTCGAGCTCATCGCCACCGCCGATCGCGACGACAATGGTGAGGTGACGCAAGCCGAGCTTACGGCGCTCGACATCCGTACGCAGGCCCGCTACCAGGTCGGGAGCACCGGCATCACGAACCTCTGGGCCTTCATCACGTACCAGACCTCGACCGTCGGCCACATCGATGGCGAGGGCCACTGTGACGAGGTAGATCGCCAGTGACTTACTAATTCACTCCCCCCATCCGCAATCGATCCCGAGCCGCCCGGGCAGCTGATTCAGCGATGGGAGGCCGGTCCCGGGACCTCAAGCCGTCCAACATACTGATCGACAGCGCGGCTCGCAGAGCCGTTCCGCGACGGAGCGAACTGCTCGCCGCGCACGGACTTCGGAGCGGATTGATTGAGGGGGGGACGCCCCCGAGCAGGAGCGCGATGCGGCCACTGTCTGCCGCGCGGCCTGCTCGGGAGGTCAGGAGCCAGGCTGCGGGATTACTTCAGATCGTAGCGATCCAGGTTCATCACCTTGGTCCAGGCGGCAACGAAGTCCTTGACGAACTTCGCCTGAGCGTCGCTGGCGGCGTACACCTCGGCGATCGCCCGGAACTGCGCGTTCGAGCCGAGGACGAGGTCGACCACGGTGCCGGTCCACTTGACCTTGCCGGTCTTGCGGTCGCAGCCTTCGAGCACGTGGGGATCGGCCGCCGAGCGCTGCCACTTGGTACCCATGTCGAGCAGCTGGACGAAGACGTCGTTGCTCAGGATGCCGCGACGCGCGGTGAAGACGCCGTGCGGGGCGCAGCCGAAGTTCGCGTCCAGCGCCCGTAGGCCACCGATGAGGACCGTCATCTCCGGCGCGCTCAGGGTGAGGAGCTGCGCCTTGTCGACCAGCATCTCGGCGGCCAGACCCTCGTAGCCCTTGCGCACGTAGTTGCGGAAGCCGTCGGCCTTGGGCTCCAGCGGAGCGAACGAGGCGGCATCGGTCTGCTCTTGCGAGGCGTCCGTGCGGCCCGGGGTGAAGGGCACGGTGATGTCCTGGCCGCCCTTCTTGGCCGCGGCCTCGACCGCCGCGCAGCCGCCCAGCACGATCAGGTCGGCGAGCGAGATCTTCTTGCCGCCCGACTGCTTGTCGTTGAACTCCTTCTGGATGGCCTCCAGCTTGGCCAGCACCTTCGCGAGCTCGGCCGGGTGGTTGGCCTCCCAATCCTTCTGCGGCGAAAGGCGTATGCGCGCGCCGTTGGCGCCGCCGCGCTTGTCGCTGATGCGGAACGTCGAGGCCGAGGCCCAGGCGGTGCTCACCAGCTGCGCGATCGACAGTCCGGAGTCGAGCAGCTTGGCCTTCAGGGCGGCGATGTCCTTGTCGTCGACCAGCGGGTGGTCCACGGCGGGAACCGGGTCCTGCCAGAGCAGCTCTTCCTTGGGCACCAGCTTGCCGAGGTAGCGGGCGCGCGGTCCCATGTCGCGGTGGGTGAGCTTGAACCAGGCGCGCGCGAAGGCGTCGGCGAACTCCTTGGGGTTTTCCAGGAAGCGGCGCGAGATCTTCTCGTAGGTCGGATCCATGCGCAGCGCCATGTCGGCGGTGGTCATCATCGGCTGGTGGCGCTTTTTGGGATCATGGGCGTCCGGCACGGTGCCCGCGCCCGCATCGCCCTTGGGCTTCCACTGGTTGGCGCCGGCGGGGCTCTTGGTCAGCTCCCACTCGTAGCCGAAAAGGGTCTGGAAGTAGCCGTTATCCCACTTGGTGGGGTTCGGCGTCCAGGCGCCTTCCAGGCCGCTGGTGATGGTGTCGCCGCCCATGCCGGTGCCAAAGCGGTTCTTCCAGCCCAGGCCCTGCTCCTCCATATCGGCGGCTTCGGGCTCGCGACCGACGTTGGCCGCGTCGCCGGCCCCGTGGCACTTGCCGAAGGTGTGTCCGCCGGCGACCAGCGCGACGGTCTCCTCGTCGTTCATCGCCATGCGGGCGAAGGTCTCGCGGATATCGCGGGCCGAGCCGAGCGGGTCCGGCTTGCCGTTGGGACCTTCCGGGTTCACGTAGATAAGGCCCATCTGCACCGCGGCGAGGGTATTGGCCAGCTCGCGGTCACCGGAGTAGCGCTTGTCGTCGAGCCACTTGGTCTCGGGGCCCCAGTTGATGTCCTGCTCGGGCTCCCAGATGTCGGGGCGGCCGCCGCCGAAGCCGAAGGTCTGAAAGCCCATCGACTCCAGAGCGACGTTGCCGGTGAGGACGAACAGGTCGGCCCACGAGAGCTTGCGGCCGTACTTCTGCTTGATCGGCCACAGCAGGCGGCGCGCCTTATCGAGGTTGCAGTTATCCGGCCAGCTGTTCTCCGGCCCGAAGCGATGCGCGCCGCTGCCGGCGCCGCCGCGACCATCGCCGATGCGATAGGTGCCGGCGGCATGCCAGGCCATGCGGATGAAGAAAGGTCCATAGTGGCCGAAGTCCGCCGGCCACCAGTCCTGGGAGTCGGTCATAAGGGTGTGCAGGTCCTTGACGACCGCGTCGAGGTCAAGGGTCTTGAACTCCTCGGCGTAGTTGAACGCGGGGTCCATGGGATTGGACAGCGAGGAGTGCTGGTGCAGGATCTTGAGGTTGAGCTGGTTGGGCCACCAATCCGAGTTGGTCCTGGCCCCGCTGGCTGCGTGGGTGTGCGTGGCACCCGTGAACGGGCACTTGGATTCGGTCGACATGAGCTCCTCTTGGGGGGGGTCTTTTTTCGTTTGGCCGTGCTAGTCAGTCTCGCGCCGGATATCGTAGATCAAATTGCCCGCAATCTGGAAGGTCTTTAAAAATAGAGGACGGATCCGCAACGGGTATTTCGGTCCAAGCGAGCTGCGGGGGACGGCGCGGCAAGCGGGCGCGGAATCGTTCCGCAGCCGCTTCCACGGCCCACCTGCGCTGGCGTCAGCGACGAAGAAAGAAGCCCGGGACTTTGAGCAGTCCAGCGTGCCGATCGAGAGACAAGCCCAAGGAAACGTTCCGCGGCGGGGCGCAGGGCTTGCAGCTTGAGGACTTGGGAGCGGAAGGACTAAGGAGGTCGCCTGCGACACGGTTTTGCCGCCTGATTTTTTCGGTCACCTTTTCGCCTGGGCGCCGTCTCTGCCGGTAAGGAGGAGCGACATGATCCCACTAGCGAAGACAGCACCGAGATTCCTCAACCTCTTTGGCATCCTGCACCTCGGCTTTGGCGCCATGCTGGCGTGCGGGGCGACGATGGAGGTTGTAAACATGCTACTGCCGCACCTGTTACCGGCCATCCAGAGCAACCGCTTCATCCAGCTGCATCATACGCAGCCGGTGCTGGGTACGTGGACGGTCGCCAGCAATATGGTCAATGTGCTCATCGGCCTCTGTTTAGTCGCCGCGGGCTTCGGGCTCTTTCGCCGCCGGCCCTGGGGACCGCGACTCAGTCGCTGGTGTGCCCAGGCTCTGCTCGCGATAGCGGCGGGCGGCGTCGTGGTCTGTGCTGTGTATCTCTATCCGCTGGCCTTCGAGATGATGCGCTCACCCGAGCCGATCGCGCGCAAGGAGGGCCTCCTCATGCTTGCGTCGCTGATCGCGGCGGCCGTGTCTTTGCCGATCTATCCCGGGATCGTGTGGTGGGCGCTGCGCGGCGTAGAGGTTGGTGGAGCTTTGGCCCCGGGCCGCGCGCCGGCTGACGGTAGCGGGCTTGGACTACAGCCAGCACATTCGGTTTCACCCTGACGCACTCTCATTTGCCGCGGTTGCGAAAATCGTTCCGCAGTCGCTCCCTCGATACATATTGAGCCCTTATCAGAGACGGGAACTGGTTAACCGGACCGCAAGCCGTCCAACGTCATGCTCACCCAGGACGGTACGGCCAAGCTGCTCGACTTCGGGCTGGCCAAGCTCACCGATGATCTGAGCGTGGTCGTGGTCACGGGGCCGCAGCCGCAAAGCCGGCCCGGGGTCGTCCTGGCCGCGGCAAGTCCCGAGCCGATGGCGGAGACGCTGGACGCGCCAGCGGCCCAGCCGGCGACGAACGCTGCGCCGCTGGCGCGCCCGAGCGACCTGGGCCACGCCCAGACGCTTCACGGGGCGAAATCCTCGCGCGTTCTTCCGGAGCTGCGGTCGGCGGGCAGGTCGCTCACGGCGGCGGGCTCGCTGCTTGGGACGCCGGCCTATATGGCCCCGGAGGTCTGGCGCGGCGAGGCGGCGACCGGGCGCTCTGATGTCTATAGTCTGGGCGCGCTGCTCTATGAGCTGGCCAGTGGCCACCCGCCGCACCGCGAGGAGGTGATGGCGGAGCTCGCGGTGGCGGTGCTGGAGCTCGACGCCCGGCCCCTGGCAGAGCTGGCGGAAGGCGTGGACCCGCGCTTGGCGGCGATCATCGACCGCTGCCTGCGCCGCGAGCCCGGCGAGCGCTTCGCCGACGGCGAGGAGCTGCGGCAGGAGCTGGAAGCGCTGGCCGCCAAGGTGGCGATCCCGACGGCGCGCGCCATCCTTCGCAGCGCCCTGCGCACGCGCTGGCCAGCCGTCATTGCCGTCGCCACCGTGCTGCTCCTTCTGCCCACGGCGGCGCTGTATCACTTCTATCAGGTGCGGCAGCAGCAGCGCAGCGCCGAGGACCTGATCCGCAATCGCCGCTCTATCGCCGTCCTCGGCCTGCAGGCGCTCTCCAGCACCCAGCAGGCCGGCTTCGCGGCCGCCTTCTCCGAGCTCCTCAGCGACGAGCTGGCCATCGGCGAGCGGCTGCGCCGCGTGCCGGCCGAGAGCGTCGCGCGCATGAAGCGGGACCTCAGCCTCGTGGACGCCGAGAGCCATGCTCCCGAAGCGCTCATGCGCATCCGCCAGTATCTGGGGGTGGATCTGGTGATCTCCGGCTCCTATCAGGTGGACCCCAGGCAGGCCGACCGGGTGCGGATCCGCATCCAGGTGCAGGATACCCAGAGCGGCGCGCGGCTCGCGACCACCGACGTGAGCGGCAGCGTGCGCAAGCTGTTCGAGATGCTCACCCACGCCGGCCGCGAGCTGCGCGAGCAGCTGGGCGGAGAGAGGCTGTCGTCGGCCCAGACCTCGGCGCTGCGGGCGGCGCGACCGACCAGCCCGGAGGTCGCGCAGCTCTACGCCCAGGGGCGCGAAAAGCTCCGGCGTTTCGATGCCGCCGGGGCGCGGAGCTTGCTGAGCCAGGCCGTCCTCGCCGATCCCGACTATCCGCTCGCCCACCTGGCGATGAGCGATGTCTGGACGGCGCTTGGTTACGATGAGAAGGCCAAGCAAGAGGCGCAGCGCGCCTTCGAGCTGTCCGGCAACCTGGCCCGCGAAGATCACGCTCTGGTCGAGGCGCGCTATCGCGAGGCGGCCAAGGACTGGGACCGGGCGATCGCGCTGTACGGCTCCCTGCTGACCTTCTTCCCGGAGGCGCTGGATCACGGTCTGGCGCTGATCAGTGCGCAGCTCAGCGCCGGTCAGCCCGAGGCGGCGCGCAAGAGCGCCCAGAAGCTCCGCCAGCTCCCGCCGCCTGCCGACGCGGACCCGCGCCTGGACATCCTGGAGGCCAAGGCGGCGGCGGGCTCCGGGGATCGTCAGGCGGCGCAGGCGCTCCTTGCGCGCGCGGCGCAAAAAGGAGAGGCGCTGGGGGCCCCGCTGCTGGTCGCCCGGGCGCGCCTGGAGGAGGCGTATACGCTCGACCTCATGGGCCAGCACGATCGCGCGCTACAGAGCGCGGCCGCCGCGGCGCCGGTCTTTGCCGCCGACGGTGACCGCGGGGCGACCGCCGATGCGCTGATGGCGATGAGCACCGTCTACGTGCACCAAGGAGATATTGCCCAGTCGCTGGCCGCGGTGCAGGACGCCCATCGCCTGCTCCTCAGCATCGAGAACAGCGCGCTGACGGCGGCGAACCTGTGCAACATGGCGTTCCTGCTTATAAAGATCGGCGATCTGAAAGTCGCCCTGGCGCGCGCCGAAGGGGGGATGCTGCTGGCCCGGGAAATCGGCGCGCTGGAGAGTATGGGGTCGGGGCTTGTCGCGATGGGCTCGATCTCTCTTCTGCAAGGGGACATCGGCAGCGCCATGAAGTCGTTTCAGCAGGCCGAGAGCGCTTTCAAGGATCTGGGGGACTCGGGGCTGGTCGCCTGGGCCGGCTGGAACATCGCGCAGGTGCACCTGCTGCGCGGGGAGCTCGCGCAGGCGCAGAACAAGCACGAAGAGGCGCTGGCGATTCGCGAGCAGGGCTCGCTCAAGGGCTTTGCCGCCGAGAGCCGCGCCGCCCTCGCCGAGCTCGCCCTGGAGCAGCAGGAGCCGGCGCGGGCAGAGTCCCTGGCGCGGGTCGCGGTGCAGCAGTTCGCGCAGGAGTCGCAGATCGACAGTGAAGCCTGGGCGCAGGCCCTGCTGGCCGCGGCGCTCGACGCCCAGGGCAGAAAGGCCGAGGCAATAAGAGCCATCGAGCAGGCGCGCCGGCTGGCGCAAGACTGTCAGCACTTGAGCATTCGCCTGCTTGTACGGAGGCTGTCCGCGACAATCAGAATCGATCCCACCCAGAAGCGCAGCCTGGAGCTGGCGCAGCGCGAGCTGACCGCGACCCTCGCCGATGCGAGCGCCGCCGGCTTCGTCACCGAGGAGCTCCAGGCGCGCCTCGCAATCTACGCGATCTCATTTGCACAGAGCCACGGGAACGAAGTGGCTGAAAAAATATCTGCCTTTTCGCAAGAAGCCGCCAAGAGAGGCTTCGGACTCATCGCCAGGAAGGCTCTGGCCAAGACATCAAGCAAATGAAAAGCAGGGGGGAATTATGAATTCATTTCGATACTTATTTTTCGGGGCGGCGGCGCTGCTTGCTGGGTGCTCAGGTTCGGCTACAGAGCTCTGTCCGGTGGGGGCCGATGGGCAGCCCGCCTGCGTGGAGGCGCTGCAGCTGCCGAGCCGCACTTTTCAGAGCCGCACATTCCAAGGCCGCAGCTTCCAGAGCCGCACTTTTCAGGGCACCCAGGCCGCGGTGGCCACGGTGCAGCAGCTGACCATCGGCGGCGTTCCCGTCGAGCAGGTGACGCTGCAGGGGACCGTACTTTGGGGGACGCTGGGCGGCCGGGCGATCTCCGGAGCGGACTTCATCGGTGCCACCGTGACCGAGACAGCCCCGGACGGCGCGGTCTTTGACTTGACGATCAGCGCGATTGAGGCCGACCCCCAGGATCCGAGCGGTGAGGTCCTGCTGTATACCCTGACCGCCTATAACCCGGAGACCGGCACGGTTGATAAGGTCTGCGACCCCGACTCATCCGGTGGGCAGTGGGCCACGCCAGTGTATGGGAGCTGGGACACGACGGGCGCCCATATCCAATCGCCGACGCAGTTCATGTTCGGCTGCACGAGCGGCGTGGTAGCCAAGTGCGTCCGCTGGGGATACAAGCCGTGGAAGAGCGTCGGCGGCACCTCCCTGGCCGACTATCACCAGGCGTGCACGCGGATGGCCCGCGCCGACTACTGCGGCGACGGGATCAGCCACACCGAGAACGGCACGCTGATCGATGTGTACGACGACCTCGGCATCCAGGTGAAGGCGCCGCAGGTGCTGACTTCGCCGCTGGTGTTCGAGGGCGCCTGGACCAGCGGAGGGGCCTACTGCCTCACCAAGGATCGCTGGCTCAAGCTGCTGCAGCTGCCGTCCGTGACGCTGGATTGCAAGACCAAGTTCCTCAACCTCTTTCCGCTGCTGGAGACGAGCCCGGTGGACGCGCAGGACCTGTGTGTAGCCAAGCGCCTCGATCTATCAAGGAGCGAGGTACATATCGACAATCGGTCTGGCCTCAACGTGAACCTGCTGTAAAAGCGCCGTCCCAGCGCCGGCTCTCTCGGCAGTGGGACGGCGCTGTGCGGGCCGCTGGCTACTGCGGCGCCAGGGCGATGCCGCGGTAGGCGGTGTTCGCCGCCGCGGTGGCCAGGGGCTGCGCGGGGAGCATGTCGAGCGCCGTGCCGTCATCGGTGAAGCGGACGACGCGCGGCGGGCTCTCGGCGGTGGTGGCGAGCAGGGTGACCTTGCCGGCGCTGACGAAGCCGGTCAGACCGCGCGCGCCGGCGGTCAGCCCTTTTTTGATCGTGCCGTCGAGGACGAAGGTGGCGCCGCTCAGCGTCCAGCGCTGGATCCCGCCGCCGCTGGCGACCGCCCGGTCATCGGCGGCATAGATCACGTCGACGCCGGCCGTACCGTCGCGATCGAGCGCCAGGAAGCCATAAAAGGACGTCATCGGCTCGGCCGCGAAGCCGCCGAGCAGCGTCGCCGTCGCGGTGGTCGTCGGTGTGCCGGTGCCGATCTGGTTGATGCCGTGATTGGTGGTCGCGCCGCTGCTACCCAGCAGCTGTCCGGCGGCGATCCGCACCGCACGCATGTTGACGCCGAGCAGCACGGTGGGGGCGGCGGTGCTGCCAAACGTTGTGTACACGATGCCGGAGGAGCCGACGGCCCACAGCGCGCTGCCGTCCGTGCTGGCCGCGCCGCGCAGGTTGTTGAGGGAGAAGAAATCGCCGGCGGTGCTGGTGTCGAGCGCGCCGGCCGCGTCGAGGCGGCCGATGACGCGGTTGACCGTGGCAGACATGCTGCTGCCAACGCTGGCGGTGCCCACTGCGGCGTCATACCCGCCGAGCAGCAGGTACTTGCCATCGACCGAGCGGGTGAGCTCGCCCTCCGCGGCGCTGGTGCCGCCGAGGGTCAGGCGGCGGTTGGTCCCGCTCACCGCGGTCGGCAGCGCGCGCGCGGTGCCCACCGGCATGCCGTCCGTCACCTTGCGCCGCTCGAGGAACACCGCAGTGGCGGCGGCTGTCAGGGGCGCGGCGCCAGCACCGACCCGGACGACGAAGAATTCAGTAGGATCGCTGGCCGGGGTCAGGTCGGCGCCGCTCAGATCCGGCGGCAGCGTGATCATGTCGCCAGTCGGGATCGTCATGTCCGTGGGCAGCGGCAGGTCGTCAGTCGGCGGCAACATATCGTCGCCCGGCATCGTCAGGTCGGGCGGCGCCATATCAGCGGGCGGCGGCATATCACCCGGCGGGGACGACATATCAGCGGGCGGCGGCATATCACCCGGCGGCGATGACATATCAGCGGGCGGCGGCATATCGCCCGGCGGCATCGTCATATCCGCGGGCGAGGTCGCCATATCGCGCGGCGAGGTCGCCAGGTCGCTGGGC
>DAOMZC010000034.1:0-18528 GCA_035437965.1 Pseudomonadota bacterium | reverse complement strand
CGCGCAGCCGCATTGAACAAACTGCCAACATCTCGGTCAAAACAGATCTAACCGTAGATGCTCAAGTGCAACTCGAAGAAGATGTATCCAAAGGCTTGGACGTCTCCGCCCTCGTCGTTCAGATCGGAGGCGTGGGCATTGACAAGTGTCACTGACGTATGTTAGTCGCTGACGTATGTCAATCTATTCCTGCCTCGCCGATGCTGCCCGGCTCGGGTCACCGAGCCAGGGAGAAAACCTCGCCCCCGCGGCGGTCGCGCTGCCCGCGACCGGGGACTGGCAGTTCGACGCCTCCACCGCCATCGGCTTCATCGTCGGCTCGGTCGTCACCGGGCTCGGTCTGTACCTTCTGGTCTCGGCCTACTTCCAGCTGCGCTACTACCGGGCCCAGCGCGCCCAGAGCAAGGACTGGAAGTGCCAGCCGCAGCGGTTTCCCACCGCGCGCATGTGGAGCATCGATCTGTGGCTCGGCATCGCCAACATCACCGGCGCTTCCGTGCTGTCCGGGTGCCTCGCCTACTGGATCTACGCCAGCGGTCATAGCCGGATGTACATCTCGCCGCGCGGCCACAGCCTGCTGTCGGTGATCGGCGGCACCGTCCTCTATTTTCTGATCACCGATGTCGTCATCTACTGGGCGCACCGGCTCTACCATCGGCCGCTGCCGTTCCGCCTCATCCACCGCTTCCACCACCGCAACACGGTGCCCACCGCGTTCACCGCGTTCTCGCTGCACCCGGTAGAGTTTCTGACCTATCAGTCGATCATGCTGGTGCCGCTCATCTTCCTGCCGCTCAACGCCATCGGCGTCATCGTGGTCCTTTTGTCTTCCCACATCGAGTCGCTGATCCAGCACTCCGGGGTGCGCGTCTTTCCGTGGATTCCGTGGATGCCGTCGACCTTCTTCCATGACGATCACCACCGCTACTTCCACGTAAACTACGGCCAGCACCTGACCCTGTGGGATCGCCTGTTCGGCAGCCTGCGCCGGCACGGACGGCGCTACGGCGTCGAGGTGTTCGGCGGCCAGGGCGCGCCGCTGTCCGAGTCGTCCCGCGAGCCGGTGCGCTTCGTCGATTACAGCCGCCGCTCCGCCCTGGCCCTCATGCCGGACACCGCGATCGGCGCGCTGCGGACCCCCGGCAAGCCGACCTCCGACTCAGCCGCGGGCTGAGCGCGACGCCGGCTTGCGCTTGCCGCGCGGCGCCGGCTTGGCCTTGAGCTTGGACACCGGCGCCTTCTTGAGCTTGGACACCGGCGCCTTCTTGAGCTTGGACACCGGCGCCTTCTTGAGCTTGGGCCGCGGCACCGGCGTCTTCCGGAGCTTGGGCGTGGGCGAGGCGCTCGTGCCGACCTGCACGCCGCCGAAGAACAGGATGTTGGTGGACTGTAGGACCGTCTTGAGCGGCGTCTCCTGATGTCCGTACCAGGCCAATAGTCCGGCCAGCGTGTTGCCCAGATACAGGTCGCTCAGGATCTCGGCCGGCAGCAGCGTGCTCAGCTCGGAACGCTGCGCCGCGGCGGCGAAACGCTCGGCCAGGGTCTGGCGCAGCCGGCCCGACTCGGCATCGGTGAGCGCGGACGCGGCGTAGCGCATCCCGACCGCCGCGACGTCCGGCAAGAGGCGCGGATCCGGCTGCCAGATCGCGGCGAGCGCGGTGGCCACTGTCTCAAGGACCTGGGTGAGCGGCGCGCTCGCGGGCAGCGCAGAGATGGCGCTGCAGATCTGCACCTCGGTCTCGCGCATGTGCTCGATGAGCACGTGCTCTTTGGTCGGGTAGTGGAAGTAGAAGCTGCCGCGGCTCACCCCGGCGGCGATGGCGATGTCGTCGATGCGGCAGCTGGCTACTTCATCGCGGCGAAACACTTCCAGCGCCGCTTCATAAAGCCGGCGCCGCGTCTGTTCCCTTCTCTGGTCGCGCAAGAGGGTCATGCGCCCCCAATCTGCTTGCTATCGCCAACCGGGGTCAAGCCGTTTTGCAGCGCGGCCGTCCGCCGCCGCGCCGCTACACCGCGACCGCCCGGCGCCGCCGCAGCGTGCCGAGCAGGAACGAGTAGAGCAGAATGCCGAGCCCCCCGAGCGCGCCGACTCCCAGGAGGAACCGCTGCCGGTCCTTGTGCGGCCGCCCGCACACCGTGTACCAGTCACTGCCCGCCGCGGGGAGGCCGGGGACGCAGTCGAAGCTGAAGTCCTCGTCGAAGTCCTCGGCGCAGAGGAACTTGTAGCGGGTGTGGCCGGCGATGTCGGTGGCCTTCTCATGACAGGCGCCGTAGGTCTGGTGCATGCTGGCGCTGCGGTGGGTCGCCGGATCGAACGCCAGGCCGATGACGACCAGCAGGGTGAAGTACACGACGATCGCCGCGTTGAGCATCCGATCGCGCGGGTGGCCGCTGCGTGCAGGCCGTAGCCGCGCGCGCTGCCAGCCGCTCCCGGCGATCCCCAGGTAGACGATGATGATGAAGCACAGGCCGCGGCTGCCGGGCACCCCGCCGTCCAGCTGCTGCAGCCCGGTCATCTGCACCACCATGAGCAGCGAGCTGAACGCCGCCACCAGGCCGAGGCCCTTGGCGAACGTCCGGGCGCCGAGCCGCGGTCCCCGATTGCCAGCGAGCGCGCGGTTGAGTAGCCAGGCAAACGAGGCCGTGAACGTGATGATCCACATCGTGCTGCCGATCGGCGCCCCAAGGAGGCGGTTCGAGATCGGCAGGTCGCTGTCGTGCCACGTCCACCACAGGAACTTGGCGCCGACGATGTCGTAGGGAGCGTAAAAGACGCTGGCGGCAAGGCCGGTCAGCGCGGCGCGCGAAAGCGGCGGCAGGTTCAGCCGCCACACCGACACCAGCGAGGTGTACATGAAGCCGATGTACACGCACGGAATGTAAAGCGGCAGCCGCGGCGTAAGCATGATCGTCGCCTGGGCCTGCCAGAAGTTGTCCACCAGCGGCAGCGCCATGAAGATCAGATCGTTGGCCGTACCGGCGACCAGCGCCGCCACCCAGGCGAGCACGTGCTGCCGGCGCTGCTCCCCTTGCAAGAGCGCGTGGCCGAGCAAGAGGGCCGCGTAGGCGATGAACATGTACTCGCCGATCACGAACGACGGCTGCACCGCCCACTTGGCGGCGGGGCTTGTAAAGACGTGCCACGGCAGCTGTGGCGCAAGATCCCAGGGAAGCTTGTCTAGCATGGACCCCTCGCGGCAAGGTGAGGGCGCAGTATAGAGAAACCCGGGCCGGCCGCGATAGCCCAAGCCCGATCAACAGCTAGGCAGCGGGAGCTCGGTGCGCGCTGGAGTCTGCGGCCTTGCAGGTCGCCAGCCGATTTCCGGCCGCCTGGTAGTGGAGGATGTCGCCGATCTTCTCAAGGAGGATGGCGCCCGCTTCAAGCGGCGGGACTCCGCTTGTGTAGATGTTTGAGAGGACCGAGTACTCAAAGCGGATGTCCGGGTTGCCGCTGAAGCGCGCCGCCTGCTCGCGGGCGGCCGGGGACTTGAGCCGGTAGACGAGGTAGGCCGACAGGCTGCACGCGGACAGCGCGTCGCCGCCGGGGCGCTCGCCGATGAGGTAGACGATAAGCTCGGCGTCCAGTCGCTCGGCGAGCGGCTCGGCGAGCTTCACCCGGCCGTAGGGCGCCAGGATGGGCTGCCCGCAGGCCAGACCCTGACCGCGCAGCCCGTCGAGGAGGACCGGGACGAGCTCGCCCACGTTGTGGTGTACCGCGGCGGCGCTGAGCCCATCGGACAAAACCAGCTGCACCGGCAGACCCTCGGGCCCGAGCGGGCAGTCGCGCGCCAGCCGCGCCCCGAGCGCCGGCGAGTGCAGGTGCGCCTCCTTGCTCCCGGCCGCCGTGCGCACGATCCGAAACGGCGCCACGGCCTGCAGCTGCGCCACATCGAGCTCCTTGTAGATGGCGTCGCGCGCCGCTGCCTGGTTCAGGCGAGCGCGCCGGCTGACCGCGTCGGCGGCGCGCGGGCCGGCGGTGGCAAAGCCGTACATCGCCGGGGTCGCGCCGAGCAGCGCCTGCAGCTCGGCGGGCGATAGGAACTGGCCGAGGTCTCCCCAGGTCGGGCCGCGCGCGATCGCGCCATCGGCAGTCTCGCAGAAGATGCCGCGCCCCAGCGCCCACTGCAGATACTCCGCCGCGGGGCGCCGACCGTGCAGCTCGCGCAGGGTCTGGACATCGTGACCGCTGGTGTCGAAGTAGGCCAGCATGCGGTCGCTGCCCAGGTGCACGTCCATATAGTAGTTGGCCCCGGCCGCGGTGAGCAGCGCGGTCGCCATCTGCTGACCCTCCTGCGTGATGTGCGAGTGCAGGGTGTAGCAAGGCGCCATTCCCATCGGCAGCCCGAGGAGCTTGCCGAGGAAGTGATCCTGCAGGTTCGACAGGATCATCTCGAAGTTATCAAGGTGGGTCTCCGGACCGATGAAGCCGGTGACGTTGTTGACCATGAACGGGTCGTAGCGGCGGGCCAGGCCGTAGCTCAGCGCCTCGCAGGTGCTCATGTCGATGCCGTGGTGGCGGCCGTAGGTGAACTCGCTGCCCTGGCCGGTCTCGAAGTACATGAACTGGCGCGCCGTGGCGCCGAGCGGTCCGCGGGCCGCCATGGCCCGGTAGGCTTCATCGAGGAGCTCGATCGTCACATCGAACTCTCCGGTCAGCGTGGCCTCGGTGCCGGCCAGGCTCTGGAACATGATCTCGACCGGCGCCCCCTGAGAAAGACAGGCGAGCTGGGTCTTTATGTGGCCCAGGCAGCAGATCTGGGTCGGGACCCCGGCGTGGCGTCGCAGCTTGTCGAGCAGGCGCAGGATCGCCGACACGTTGTCCACCGTGTCCACCGCCGGGTTGACTCCCAGAAGGGCGTCGCCGGCACCGACCGCGAGGCCGGCGTAGAACAAGAGCGTCAGGCCACGCGGATCATCCGTAGGATGGTTCGGCTGCAGCCGCGACGACAAGGTCCCGGGCGCGCCGAGCAGAGTCCGCGCCCGCGTCGGCCGGCTGAGCTTTTGCGCCAGCAGCACGAGCTCGTGCACATCGCACAGCCGGACGAGCGCCGCCGCCATCACCCCGGTAAGCGCGGTGCCGAGCTGCGCCAGCTCACCCGCCGGTGCCCGCAGCAGGTGGTCCTTCAGGGCGCCCACGGTCAGCTCGGCGAGCTGGGCGAAGCGCTGCAGATCGATGTCGTAGTTCACCCGCATCACCGCGTCGAGCTGGCCCCGCTCATCGGTGAGCGGGTGCTCGTACAGGTGCCGCAGGGTGAGGCCGGAGAGGAGGGTGCGCGCCGCTTCGCGCTCAAGCTCGCTCGTGGCGGCGAGCCCGGCGTGGCGGTCGCCCGCCTTGCTGCAGTCGGCGGCACCGAGCAGCCGCTTGAGGCCGTGAAAGGAAAAGCGCGTGCCGAGCACCTCCAGCTGGTAGACCTCGTCCGGCTGCGGGGGCGGTACGGGAATCGCGAGCAGAGGCGGAAGTGGGCGCACTTTATCTCCTTGAAAGCCCAGGAATCTCAGATCAGGAAGCGGTCGCGGAGCCAGTGACTGTTTACCGCTGCAGCCCGTAAAGCGACACCGGAATCAGCTGCTCGTGCGCGCGCCCAAGGTGTACGAAGCGCGCCGCGCCCACCGCCAGCTCATCGAGCACGATCAGGTTGAAGGCCGCCGGGCGCCAGCCGGTGATGTAGCCGCCGAGCACCTTGGCAAGGTTCTGGGCCAGCAGCAGCACCACCGGCTGCTCAGGCGGAAACGCCAGCGCCTGCAGCCCCTCGTGCAGCCGGGCGCCGAGCGTGCGCAGCGCGGCGGGCGTCGGCTCGGGCAGCGTCACCTGCAGGGCGCCGCCGCGCGGGCTGTGGCGTAGGAGCAGCAGCGCGTCCGTAAGCTCGGCCGCGCTGTCGTAAAGTGAGATCCGCCCGACGATCGGCAGATCGCGCAGCGGCAAGCAGTCCGGTCGGGCAAGAAATACGCTCGACCCCGCGATCTGGGTGCAGCCGGTAAGCAGCCCGAGCACTGTGGCGCGGCCGGCGTGGTCGTCCGTCCGCACCGGCCGGCGCAGCAGCTGTGATTCGATGATGCGCTGCGCCAGGTGCGGTCCGAGATCCCCGAAGCAGGTAGTCGGCGGCTCAGCCGGGCGGCTCAGCCGGGCATGGATGAGCGCTCCCACTCCGCCCGAGAACACCAGCGTACACTGATGGAGCTCCGCCGGCAGCCGCAGCTCCACCTGCTCGAACTCCCGACCGAGCGCGGTCTTAAGCGGCGCGCGCTGACCACTGCAGGCCGCCTCCAGCAGCGTGACCTGGTAGTCGACCACCGCCTCCACTTCCGCCTGCGTAAGCTGATCGCCGCGCTGCCGGGCGATCCCCAGGTGGGCCAGCAGCCGCGCGCCGAGCGCCGAGCAGCCGTTGAGCCGATAGGTCCCCGGCACAAAGCGCAGGTGGCGGGCGCCGACCCGCAGGCACCCGGTGCGCAGCACTTCGCCGGCCCGGCCGAGCGCCAGGTTGGTGGTGCCGCCGCCGATGTCGAGGTTCAAGAGCGGCGTCTGCGGCTCGCCGCGCGACAGCTCGCCGCAGCTGCCGAGGAAGGCGACCAGCGACTCCAGGCACGGATCGTCAGCGGTGGCGATCACCGCCTCACCGAGCCGGGCGCGCACGAGCTCGGCCAGGCGAGCGGCGTTGGCCTTGCGGGCGCACAGGCCGGTGATGAGGGCCCCGCCGCCAAAGAGCTCGGGCCCCCGCACCCCGCCGGCCGCCAGCCAGCCATCGAGCAGCCGCGCCGCAGCTTCCAGATCGATCAGCTCGTTCGCCTCGTCCGGCTCATCTTTCGCAGCGGGCCTTTCGCCAAACGGCGTAAAGGCGAGCTCCGAGCGGTAGCGCGGCGTCACCTCCACGAGCTCGCGGCGTCCGGTGAGTCGGTCTTCGTGGAGGCGCGCCCCGGCCACCACCGCGCTGCAGGTGGTCGACCCGAAGTCCAGCCCGACGAGCTTGAGCTCTTGACCCATGGCGGGCACGGCGCGCGGGTGGGACTCAGCCGCCCGACTGCGCGGCATCGAGCTGGGCCTGCCGCTGCTTCATCAACAGGCCCTGCGGCGGCCCGCGGAAGTGCTTGCGCTCGGCGGCGAACCAGACCACCGCGGTCAGCGCCAGCGAACCGACGATAATCCCCAGCGCCTTGTCATTGGGCGGCTGCACGCCGATAAAGATGATGCCGGCGCAGCCGAGCACGCACAGCGCCGCGACCGGCCGATAAAAGCCGCCGATCGTCCACGGCCCAAACTGCGTCCAGGTCCGCCGCCAGGCATAGAAGCCAAGCGCGATCGGCAAGAGGTACGAGATATACAAAAAGATCGTACACACCGCCGTGATCGTCGAATAGACCGGCGTGTACACGGTAAAAAGAACGCTCAGGATCGCCACCGTCCAGATCGCGATTGCCGGCGTCCGATAGCGCTGGCTGACCCGCTTGAGCGCCCCCGAGAAGGGCAGCCCGCCGTCCCGCGCGAAGGCGTACGCCATGCGCGAGGTCGAGGTCACGGTGGCCAGCCCGCACAGGTACTGGGCAATCGCGATGCCGACATAAAGCGCGTAGCGGAGCTTGCTCGGCAGCACCCGCTCGATGATGAAGAAGAACGCGCCGGCGCCTTGCGCGGCCGCCTGGTCCAGGTCGGGAATGGCCAGCACGATCGCGCACACCATCACCCAGCCCAGCAGGCCCGAGTACAGCACCGCCCGCACCATCGAGCGCGGGACGTTCTCCGCCGCGCCGATGGTCTCCTCCGAGATGTGGGCGGAGGCATCGAAGCCGGTCACCGTGTAGGCGGGCAGGAGGAGCCCGAGCAGGAACAGCCAGCCGAGGTTCTGCACGTGCGGCCACACCAGGCCGCCTTTGGGACCGCTGTAGTTGACGAAGGTAAAGAGCCGGCGCGGCTCGAAGCTCGGCGCGTACCACAGGAGGCTCGCGGTCAGCGCCACCGCCACCGCGAAGATGAGGTAGCCGCTGAAGTCGGTGAGCCGCGTGGTGAGCTTGATGCCCAGGTGGTTGAACAGCGCCTGCGACAGCGTGATCAGCATCACTCCGCCGAGCTGAAGGAGCACCGCGCGGGCGGGGTCGAGCCGGGTTAGCTCGAGCCCGAACAGTGGCCCGAGCGCGCTGGCGGTAAACAGGTAGGCGCCGACGTTGATCGCCGCCAGCACGGTCAACAGCCCCGCCAGGTTGAACCACGCGGTCAGCCAGCCCCAGCCGCGACCGCCGAGGATCGACGCCCAGTGATAGAGGCCGCCGGCGGTGGGAAACGCCGACGCCACCTGGCCCATCGCCAGCGCGAAGCCGAGCGAGAACAGGCAGCCGAGCGGCCACCCCAGGCCCAGCGCCGCCCCGCCGACGCTGCACAGACCGATCTGGAACGAGGTGATGCCGCCGGCGAGGATGCAGATCATCGAGAACGAGATGGCGAAGTTGGAGAAGCCGCTCATCCGCCGCAACAGCTCCTGGGCGTAGCCCAGGCTGTGCAGGGTCTTCAGATCCGCCGCGAGGGTCTCGGCGGTGCGCGCACGGACTTCTTCAGACATGTCTTTATCGCTCATCGGCACTTTTTGGACCCTTTTCGCCCGCTTGGGTGGCCGCAGCCTACGACCGCTGACTGCCGCTGCACAAGGGTTCGTAGCGCGGCAGAAGGTGTAAGCTCTCTGCAGGTACGGCTCACCAAGGAGGCAGGGCGCCATGACGCAGCAGGAAGTTTCCAGCACGGCCGGAGGGCCGAGTTCCGACATACTCATGCGGCTGCGTACAGAGTCGCGCGCCGAGCATGAGGCGATCGAGCGAGAGCTCGATCTGGTGGGGCCAGGTCTGGACCGCGCCGCCTACATCGCACGCCTTACGCAGCTCTACGGATTCTACGCGCCGCTCGAGGACCGCCTGGCGGCGCGCGGCGTCTTCGCGGTGACCTTCCTTGGACCCGAGTCGCGGCCGCAGCGCAAGACGCCGCTGTTGATCGCGGATCTGAGCGTGCTCGGCGCGCCGACCGCGGCGCAGCTGCCGCTGTGTACGGAGCTGCCCGAGCTGGCCGGCGCCGCCGAGGTGCTCGGCTGTCTCTACGTACTGGAGGGCGCCTCGCTCGGCGGCCAGGTGATAAGTCGGCACCTGCGCAAGACGCTCGGCATCGGTCCGGACAGCGGCGGCCGCTTCTTCCAGGGCTACGGCGCAGAGACCGGCGCCCACTGGCGCGCCTTCAGCGCCGCTCTAGTCACCTTCGCCCAGCAGCACGGACCCGGGCAGCAGGACTGCATGGTGCGGTCGGCGATCGCGACCTTCCGCGCCATGCGCGCCTTCTGTCACAGGCCCCTGAGCGCTGCTGACCCTTGCTGACCATCGCTTACGTAGCCCGGCTCCCAGGCGAAGTTCCCTACAGCATCAAAGCGTTACAGAGTCAAGCTCCGCAGAAGCTGCGGCCGTAGCACTGCTACCTGGGCGCGGTCGCGAAAATGTGTTCTGCACATGCTCCGCGCATGTCCTGGACACGGGACACTCCTCGGGAGCGCGCTTCTCCGACGGTGAGCGCGGCGCTGTGCGCGGGCTCCTCAGCCTTCCATACAGAAGTTCTGGGAGCAGCTGGCGCACGTGCTCCCTCGGCGCCGGGAATCACTGCCCGGACTGAACGCTGAGCCAAAGTCGGCATCCGATTTGCTGAGTACCCTGCTCGCTCTGGGACTCACTGGGTCCCGCGGGGGGGCAGAGAAATTATGAGAAACCATGGATATGTCTTTGGTAAGGGGGCGCTGTGCGTCTTTGTGTTACTTGTCTTTACCGGGGTGGCGGCGGCTAGGAAGCCATCCCTGGTGAAGGTCAAGATCGACTCGACGCCGCCCGGCGCGAACATCTATCTGGACGGCAAGGCCAGCGGCATCCAGGGGCAGACCGGTGCCGCCGAGCAGCTGAAGCTGCCGCCGGGCCAGCACACCTTGTTGCTCGAGCTCGATGGCTATAAGCCCCTGGAGCAGACGGTCAACCTGAGCAAGGGTCAGCGCCTGCTGTTCAAGCTCCAGCTGGAGCCGGCGCACCTTGAGATCAAGCCGCTCGCCACCGATCAGAGCAGCCGCGGCGGCGAGGTCTTCATCGATGGCACCCTGGCCGGTACGGTACCGACCCGGGTCGAGATCAGCTCCGGCAAGCACACCATCGAAGTGCGGCGCCCGGGCTACCTGACCACCACCGAGCAGGTCGAGATCAAGCCGGGCGAGAACCGCCAGCTCCTGGTCGCGCTCAATCCCGAGCAGAAGATCAGCCCCACCACCGGCAACCTGGCGATCAACTCGCCGGTGCCGGCCGAGGTCACGGTGGACAACCAGACGCGCGGCCCGACGCCGGTGGTGGTCGACAGCCTGACCCCCGGCGATCACCTGGTCGAGGTGCGGCCCACCGATGAGGGGCTGCAGCCCTACCGGCGCAACGTCCGCGTCGTCGCCGGCCAGCAGGGGCGCGTCGACGCCACCTATACCGCCGTCGCCGTCGCGCCGCCGGTCGATCCGGGCGTACCGGTGTCGATAGTGCCGCGCAACACCAAGGACAGCTATGTGGTGACGCTCGGACAGGCGCAGTCCTGTCAGACTCCGTGCTCGCTGCACGCGCTGCCGGGGCGCCAGTTCATCGCCGTGGCGGGTCCGGGCAGCCGGCACTTCCGCAGCGAGATCACCATCCCGAATAACCCGACCCAGGTCACGGTGCAGCACTTCACGCTCGGCAAGTCGATCGGCGGCGCGATCGCCCTGGCCTACGGGCTGCCCTCGCTCATCGCCAGCAGCATCGCCACCGACAACGCGATCAAGGCCTCGGCCGCGGCGACCGACGACTACGTCAAGACGGCCAAGGGTCTGGAGGCGTTCGCCTACGGCGCGCTGGCGTTCTCGGGCGCCAGCTCGGCGCTCGCCGCCATCATCACCCTGTCGACGATCAAGCTGAACCGCGCCTCTGTCGAGCGCCTGGGCCAGGTCAGCGCCCTGCCGCCGCCCAAGGTGCGCTTCCTTACTGCCGGCATCAATCCGACCCCGGATCGAACCGGCGCGCTGGCCGGCGCTACCTTCATCTACTGAGGTCGCGTCCGTGCGACCGCTGCCGGGGGGAGCGGTAGCTTGGTGAGTGGCTTGGGAATGAGCTCCGCGAAGAGAGGGCCCTCCGGGTAACTCCCGTCGCCCCCCGCCGGATCAGGCAAGCCTCTTGGGGAGGACTGTCTGAGCTCGGAGGGTCCTCTCTCCGCGGAGCTCTCATTCCCTGCTGTGGCGCTCTTATCGGGCGCTCTATTCAACGAAAGTGATCGTCCACTCCCGCGGCTCGCCCTGCACGGTGACCTCGACGCTGTCGCCGACGCGGCGGCCGAGCACCGCCTTGCCGATCGGCGACACCGGCGTGACCACCGACAGGAAGCCATCACCGCCCGGTCCGGACAGCTCGATCCCGGCGCCCACCGGGGCGAGGAAGAACGTGCGGCCGAGCGACTCGTCCTCTACCTCGACGATCGCGCCCAGGGTGATCGGCGCCTTGGCGGGCAGCCGCGACGGGCGGAAGCTGGCCAGCGCCGCCAGCTCGGCCAGGGCCTTGTCGGCGCGCTGACCCTGACCGCGGGCCAGGCTGGAGTACTCCTGCGCGACGCGGGCGTTCTCGCGCTTCTCCGCCGCGGTGGCGCCGTCACGGGCTTCTTCCACCGCCGCCCGCTGGGCCTTCTGCGCGACGGCCACCGACTCGCGCAGGCGGTCGGCGAGCTGCTCGACGAGGAACTGTTTGTTCATGCCGCCAGTCTATTAGCGACGGCGCCGCAAGGCCAAAAAACTGCGCCGGGCCGTAGATGGCGTCTTGGGTCCTGGCCGCGGCCTACACGAGCAGCATGCCGCGCTCGGTCGCCGCCTCGCGGAAGTGGACCCACAGGGCGCGGTCGCGCAGCACGATCGCCACCTGCTCCAGCGGCGGCCGGAACTCCAGCAGGTAGGTGTGGATGACATCGACCAGCATGCGCGCCACGTCCTCGGCCGAGGCGCCGCTGGAGGTGCCCATGGCGGGCAGCGCCAGGGTGCGCAGCCGCAGCTCGTGGGCGCGGCGGAAGCAGGTCCACAGCGCCTTGCGCAGGTCGCGCTCCTGCACCGGCTGCTCCTGCCCGGTGCGCTGATCCAGGTGCAGCGCCACCGCGTGGAAGACGTAGCGCGCCGGCAGCGCCCCGCCGTCGGTCACCACCACCGAGCCGACGCGCGCCGGGGCGTGCTTCTGCGCCGCGCTCTGGATCGCCGCGCCGCCCTGCTGCAAGATCTGCTCGTCGAGCGAGCCCGGCGTACGCATGAGCAGCCGCTCGTTGGCGGTGTAGACGATGGCGTCCGCCGGGTGGCGCAAGAGGTCGCCGCTGACCACCGAGACGATCGTGTTGTAGCGCGGCAGGTGATCGACGACCGCCATCGCCGACGGCGGCCGATCCTCGGGCCGTACTGCCAGGAGCATCGCCACCAGGTCGTCGACGCCGCGCGGCACCTCGGGGCGGAGCGCCGAGGGGAACTGCAGCCGCGCCTTGCTCAGCGCCATCGGCATCTCGGCAAAGGGCAGCTCCTCGACGCTCGCGAAGGGCCGTCGTCCGGTCAGGAGCTCGAACAGCATGACGCCGAGCGACCACAGATCCGCGGCCGGTCCGGCCTTGCCGCGGAACGACTCGGGGGCCATGTAGCCCGGCGAGCCGGCGATCGCCGCCGTGCTCGTCGTGCTGTCCATGAGGCGCGCGACGCCGAAGTCGCCCACCACGCCGGTGCCGGTGCGGGTGCAGAACAGGTTGGCCGGCTTGATGTCGCGGTGGACGATGTTGTGCGCGTGCACCAGCGACAGCGCCTGCGCGGTGTCGCGCACCAGCGACAGCGCCTGCCCGAGCGGCAGCGGCAGCGGCAGCGCGTCGGCCGGCACGCCGTCGATGTACTGCAGGAGCAGGTACAGCGCCTGGTCGTCACACTCGGCGTTGTAGAGCGTCACCAGGTTCGGGTGCGGCGGGAACTTGGCCAGGGTCTCGGCCTCGGCCAGCGCCATCTGGCGCTGCCGCGGATCGCGGATCTCGATGCGCTTGACCGCCTCGATGCGCCCGAGCTCCCCGTGCACAGCGGCGTAGACGCGACCAAAGGCGCCGGCGCCGAGGAAGCTGTAGCTCGTGTAGCGCGCCAGCGATGGGAAGCTGGACAGGCCGCTGTATTCAGGCGGAGGCTTGTGCTTGATAGTCTGGACGTCGACCCACTGTCGCTCGCGCTGTAAGGGCATTTGGGCAGTGTAGCATTTTGCTTTGGCAGTCAGCCCTCGGGCGGCGCCGGGGCAGGGAAGTCTGCTTCGTCGGGACCGGGCTCACCGCAGGCGGCGGCGGCCTCTTTCCAGAGCCGTCGGGTGTGGGCGACCGCGCTGAGGATGCCGCCCTGCTCGAAGCGGCGGATGCTCTCGACAAGGTGCAGCCGGGCCTCGGCCCAGCGCGGTGGTGAGTAGGCGAGCAGGGCGCGCGCCCAGGCGCGGTGGGCGAGCCCCTCGCCATACACGGCGCCCACCGCCTCGGACTTGGCGAGTGCCGCCCGCGCCTCGGCGATGGCGTCCGCCAGGCGGCCGGCGTGCACTGCCTGCTCGGCGCGCGCGGCCAGGATCCACTCCAGCAGCATGGCGCTGTTCATCTTCGAGTAGGACTCCCAGGCCTCGGCGTGGTGCCGCGCCGACTCCTCGCTCTCGCCGAGCCAGCTCTCGGCCCAGCCGCCCAGGGCGAGCGCCAGGATGCGGGCGAAGGCGTCGCGGCCCTCGCGCGCGACCTCGGTGGTCTGCAGAGCCGCGCCGCGCAGCGCCGCCCAGTCCTCCAGAAAGACGTGGGCCAGACAGAGGTAGCCGTAGGTCGTGGCCAAGAACGTCGGATCGTTGGCGACGGCGATGGCGGCGTTGACGCGCTCCAGCGCTTCGGTCGCCTGCCCCTGGGCGGCCAGCGCGATGCCCTGAAACCCGATCATGCGCGCCCAGTCGGTGTTCCGCGCCCGCTGCTCCAGACTCCGGGCCGACTCTTCCAAATAGGGCCAGCAGAGGAGGATGCGGCCCTGCAGCACCAGCGCCTGCCCGATCATTCCGGTGGACAGCGCAAGCAGCGTCTTGTCACCGAGCTCGCGCGCCAGCTCGGTGGTCTTTTTGTAGCTCTCGATCGCGCGGTCGTACAGACCGTGGAAGAAGTAGCCGCGACCGGTCCAGAAGTAGACCTTGGCCAGGCGCGCCTGATCATCGGGCGCGAAGCTGCCGGCTTGCTGCAGCGAGCGCAGCACGCCCTCGGCCGAGGCCATCCACTCCACCAGGCGCTCGGCCGGCTCGGCGAACACCGACAGCCCGACCAGCATCACCAGGGTATCGGCGCGGCGGCGGCGGTTGGCCGGCGTGTCGGGCAGGTAGGCAAGCTCGGCGAGCGCGGCGGCGCAGTGTGAGCGCGCCTCGACCACCGCGTGCAGGCGGGTCGCGGCCTGCGACGCCTTGAGGTAGGTCTCGTAGGCGCGCTCGGCGGCGCCGGCGCGGCTGTAGTGGTAGCCGAGGATGGCGTAGCGGCTCTGCTCCTCGCCGTAGACCGCGATGATCGCCTCGGCGACGCGGTGGTGCAGCCGCTGCGACTCGGCGGCCGGCACCTCGCGCAATAGGACCTCGCGGATCTTCTCGTGGGTGAACTGCCAGCTGCCCTGGCTTATCTCGAGCAGCGAGGCGTTGGCGCAGCGGGTGAACCAGGGGCCGAGCGTGCTGATGCCGCTGGCCTGCTGCAGCACCCGGAAGTCGAGCTGGCGACCGACCACCGCCGCCAGGTTGAGCAGCTCGTGATCCTCACCGGCGATCCGCCCGAGGCGCCGCTCGACGATGCGCTCGATGCCACCGGTGAGCAGGTGCTCGGGCAGGGCGCTGGCGGTGACGCGGTCGAGCTGACCGGCGAGCTCGGCGAGGGCGCGCACCACCTCGACGAGGAAGAAGACGTTGCCCTCGGTGTGGCGCAGGAGGTACTGGATGAGCGTCGGCTCGCGCCCGACGGGGCCGAGCATCGACACCGCCAGACGCGCGATGTCCTCCTCGCCGAGCCGACCAAGCTGCACCACGCGCAGCGCCGGCAGTCGCTGCAGCATCGGGCTCGCCTCGTCGCTGCGGTAGGTCCCCAGGATCAGCACCGGCAGCTCGCGCACCACGCTCGAAAGGTAGGCCAGGAGCTCCAGGCTCTCGGCGCCGGCCCAGTGGAGGTCGTCCAGGAGAATGAGCAGCGGGCTCTGGCGCCGCTTGAGCAGCGCGCCGATCGTGCGGTAAAGCCGGGTCACTGCCGCTTGCGGCGACAGCGACGCCGGCGCCTGGGCACGGCGACCGAGCAGCGCCTCCAGGTCCGGCGCCACGTCCATGAAGATTCCGATCTCCTGCGGATCCGGCTGGGCGTCCAGGCACAGGGTGCGCAGGATCGGCGTCCACAGCTCGTAGTTGCCGCCCTTCTCGCGGGTGCCCTGGCTGGCGACGACATCGATCGAGCGCACGAGCGCGGTGGTGCGCAGCTCGCTGACCAGGCGCGACTTGCCGACGCCGCTCTCGCCGCACACCATGACCACGCCGCCGCGGCCGCTCAGGGTCCGCTCCAGCACCGCCGACAGCTCGTCGAACTCCTTGGTGCGGCCGATAAACTCCGCCGCCTGGAGGAAGCTTTCGCGGGTCGCCGCGGTCTCGACCGGCAGCGGCTCGTTGAGGGCGCGCGACAGGTCTTCAATCACCTGCACCGCGCTGCTGTAGCGGTCTTGTGGCTCGCGCGCCAGCAGGCGCATCACGATCTCGGTCAGCGGCAGCGCGACCTCGCTCTGCTCGGTCAGCCGGGCGAGCAGACTCTGTCGGCGGTCGGCGACGGCGGCCAGCGCCTCCGCCGAGGTCGGCTGCAAGGTCTGCACATAGGTCCCGAGGATCTGCGCCGCATCCGGTGACAGCGTGGCGTCCATCGAGTCACCCAGCAGATCCTCAAGGAAATCGATCTGGCTGGTGACCCGGTAGGGCATCGTCCCCGTGAACAGCTGAAACGCGATCACTCCCACCGCGTACAGATCAGACAGCGCGCTGGCCGGCGCCCCCAGAAAGAGCTCCGGAGCCATGAACTCGACCGTGCCGGCCAGCCGCTTGTTGGCCCCGATCGCATCGGCAATCCCAAAGTCGACCAGCTTCACCGTGTTGCCGACCACGAGCACGTTGGTGGGCTTGAGGTCCGTCAAGACCTCTTACAACACTTAGCGTGCAGACACATACATCACATACAAGCGCCTGAGTCTTGGCCACTTGCTTATCAACTGCAGCGGCCAGCTTATCAACTGCAGAGCCTTGGATCCCAAAATCAGTGGCCAGCTTATCAACAGCAACGGCCAGCTTATCAGCTGCAAGCGGATTGCCTGGCAATAGCAAGCGGATGTTTATCTGCTGCAACCGACCTATTTATCAACTGCAAGCGAATGCTTATCAACTGCAAGCGGATACCTATCAACTGCAAAGAGCCTGCTTATCAACTGAAGAACCCTAGGTCACAGACCCGGCTGCTTGCCTATCAAATGAAGGCGTCTGATTATCGAAAGCAGTGTTTTACTCTTGCGAATCTTCTGAAGTTTCATAACGAATCGTATCCCAATCTGGGACACCCATCCATACTCCATCAAAGGCAAGTATACCTGTCACTGTAAACTCCTCCGTCATGTAAAGTAAGATGGTCTGGCCCTCCGCTAGCTGGTTCTTGTGGCGTTCTAAATCTTCCCGGGAGCCAACCGTATTTAACAGAACGCGACCATGTTCGTCTGTGCTGTTAAAGTCAGCATAGATTCTGATCATGAGCTCACCTGGCAATTGTTGGATTAGGCATCTGCTCAAGAACAGGATTACGCGCACAAGGGGATTGGTTCGTGCAGCCGGGACAGTAGCCCGCCATCGTCACACATTCAAGCGCCTGCTTGCTCGATGAGCCGCCCCTCCATCTGCGGGCGGGTATGAAGCCTAAGCCACTTCTACAACGCAGCCAGCGACGGGATACTGATTTTGCTCAAGCCGTCCGTCAAGACCTCTTACAACACTTAGCGTGCAGACACATACATCACATACAAGCGCCTGAGTCTTGGCCACTTGCTTATCAACTGCAGCGGCCAGCTTATCAACTGCAGAGCCTTGGATCCCAAAATCAGTGGCCAGCTTATCAACAGCAACGGCCAGCTTATCAGCTGCAAGCGGATTGCCTGGCAATAGCAAGCGGATGTTTATCTGCTGCAACCGACCTATTTATCAACTGCAAGCGAATGCTTATCAACTGCAAGCGGATACCTATCAACTGCAAAGAGCCTGCTTATCAACTGAAGAACCCTAGGTCACAGACCCGGCTGCTTGCCTATCAAATGAAGGCGTCTGATTATCGAAAGCAGTGTTTTACTCTTGCGAATCTTCTGAAGTTTCATAACGAATCGTATCCCAATCTGGGACACCCATCCATACTCCATCAAAGGCAAGTATACCTGTCACTGTAAACTCCTCCGTCATGTAAAGTAAGATGGTCTGGCCCTCCGCTAGCTGGTTCTTGTGGCGTTCTAAATCTTCCCGGGAGCCAACCGTATTTAACAGAACGCGACCATGTTCGTCTGTGCTGTTAAAGTCAGCATAGATTCTGATCATGAGCTCACCTGGCAATTGTTGGATTAGGCATCTGCTCAAGAACAGGATTACGCGCACAAGGGGATTGGTTCGTGCAGCCGGGA
The DNA here is from genome assembly GCA_035437965.1 of Pseudomonadota bacterium. Classification (GTDB taxonomy): domain Bacteria; phylum Myxococcota_A; class Polyangia; order Palsa-1104; family JAEUJZ01; genus CALFML01. The sequence continues at coordinate 799 of DAOMZC010000034.1, read as the reverse complement.
CAGTAGCCCGCCATCGTCACACATTCAAGCGCCTGCTTGCTCGATGAGCCGCCCCTCCATCTGCGGGCGGGTATGAAGCCTAAGCCACTTCTACAACGCAGCCAGCGACGGGATACTGATTTTGCTCAAGCCGTCGGTCAAACAAAATCGCCTGGGCCCGTCGCCGCAGTGGAAGTTACTCGCGAGCGCGCGGGTGAGCTGGCGGGCAGGCTGACGGCGTCAGACCATCTGGTGTACCCTATGGCCCAAGGAGGCTTACAGATGGAGCTCAGAGATCTGACCGCCAGTGAGCGGGTTACGCTGGTCGCGCTGGCCCACTTCTGCGTGCTCGCGGATGATACGCTGTCGGTCGGCGAGGAGGGGGTGCTTGACGACCTCGTGGAGCGGCTGGGCGAGGAGCAGTACCAGGCCGCCGCCTCGGTTGCCCGCGCCCGCATCCGCGACTTTGCGGCCCTGCGCGCCGCGGTGGCCGAAGTGACCGACCGCGCCGCTCGCGAGCTTATCTACGGCACCTTGATCGAGCTGGCGATCCCCGACAGCATCAACAACAACGAGGCGCAGCTGCTCGAGCTCCTGGAGGCGCAGTGGGGAATCACGGCCGAGCCGACCAGCTTTCCGATCCACGATCCGAGCGAATAGCGCAAGCCGCCGACCTCCCGTGAGTGGGGTAGGAACGGCTCGCCTGCTCAGGGTCCATAAGCGGAGCTGTAGTCGCTCGGGTGCCAGATTTTGCGTTTATGGCGCAGGTCGCGATGAAAGATGCCGCGCCGGTGCAGGTAGGCCAGCGCCTGCAGCAGCT
>DAOMZC010000033.1:0-18905 GCA_035437965.1 Pseudomonadota bacterium | reverse complement strand
CGGGCAGGGCCGGGGCCGGCTCACGCGACGGTGCGGTCCCCCAGCGCGCCAGCACCAGCAGGCCCAGCGAAGCGGCGGTGGCGAGGCCAGCGGTCAGCCAGCGGCGGAGCGGCCGGCGGCGCGCCTGGCCGCTCTGTCCCGTCGAGACCCCGAGCGTCGAGTAGGTCGTCTCGAGCGCCACCTCGGGGTTTGGCCCCGTCGACAGGCCGAACGTCGCCTCGGGGTTTGGCCCCGTCGGCGGGCCGAACATCGACTCGGTGGCGCCCTCGGTCGGCTCGATGGGCGGCGGCGGCAGCGAGGTCGAGCTGACGCTGGACGGCGGCGGCCCGAGCAGCTCGGCGAGCGCCTCGAACTCGATGAGCACCTGGCGCATCGTCGGCCGCGCCCGCTTCTTCTTGCTGAGCATGCGGTGGCACAGCGCCGCGAGCTCGGGCGGGGTGTCCGGGGCTATCCGGCGCAGCGGCGGCACCGGCTCGTAGATGTGCATGGCGATCACCTCGCCGCTGCCGCTGCCTTCGAACGGCGCCCGCCCGGCGAGCATCAGGTACAGCACGACCCCCAGCGAGTAGACATCGCTCTTGTCGTCGATCTCGCGGTTGCCGCGGCACTGCTCGGGCGACATGTAGCGCGGTGTGCCGATGATGACATCGCTGCTGGTCTTTACCTGACCGGCATCGCAGTCGCTGGTGAGCTTGGCGATTCCGAAGTCCAGGATCTTGACCCGCTCGCGCCCGGGTGTCTCCGGGTCGCTCACCAGCATCAGGTTCTCGGGCTTGAGATCGCGGTGGACGATGCCCTTGTCGTGCACTGCGACGAGCGCCGAGCTGATCTGGCGGCACAGCATCACCGCCTCGGCGGGGGTGAGGCGGCCACGGTCCTTGAGCCGCTGGCCGAGCGTCGCGCCGCGCAGGAGCTCCATGACGATGTAGATGGAGCCGTCGGAGGTCTGGTTGCAGTCGGAGATCTGCACGAGCCCCGTGTGCTCGATGCGGTTGACGGCGCGCGCCTCGTTCAAGAACCGGGCGGCGACCTCGCGATCGCGGGCGCGGTCGGGGTGCAGGAGCTTGATGGCGACGCGGCGCTCGATGGTCTCGTGCATCGCCTCGAACACTTCTCCCATGCCGCCTTCGCCGAGCTTGCCGATGATCCTGTAGGGGCCAATGCTCTGCTGCGGCATGTTGGTTCTCTGCCGAGGATATCACATTTTGCCGTCCGGGAGCGGGCCCGCCGGAGCGTCGGCGGCAGCGTCGCCCCAGCCGCTTGCGCGGTTAGGCGACCGAAAATGGCCAGACAGCCGGCGGCAATCGCGCTACTAGGGAGCCATGAGATCAAGACCTCGCTATACATACCTCCTTGGCGACTCGCGCACCGAGGCGGCTCGCCTGCGCGCGCAGAGCCGCCTGTGGGATCCCACGGCGGCGGCGCTGTTTGACCGCCTGGGCGTAAGGCCGGGCTGGCAGGTCCTGGAGATCGGACCCGGCCAGGGGTCGCTCCACCTGGAGCTGCGGCGACGCCTCGATGGACCGGCCGATGCGGTCGAGCGCTCGCCGGTGTTCGCCGCCCGGCTGCGCCAGCTGTGCCGGCGCGATGGCCGCGGCCCGGGTGAGCTGTGGGAGACCGAGCTCGCCGCCGCGGCGCTGCCGCGGGCCCGCTATGACCTCATCTTCGCCCGCTGGGTGTTCCTGTTTCTGCCCGATCCGGAGGCGCACCTGCGCAAGCTGGTCGCGGCGCTCAAGCCGGGCGGGCTGCTGGCGATAGAGGACTATCACCGCGAGACCATGGCGCTCCTGCCGCGGCCCGCGGAGTGGCCGGACTTTGCCGCTGCCGACCGGGCGTTCTTCGCCTCGCAGGGCGGCGACGCGAGCATCGGTGGCCGCCTGCCCGGGCTGTACCAAAAAGTCGGCCTGAAGGTGGTAGAGACAGTGCCGACGATCAAGTATGGGCGCCCGGGCTCGCCTGTATGGAAGTGGATGTCGGACTACTTTCTGGGCGTCATGGACCGCTACGCCACTTTTGCCCCGTTCGATCCGGCACAGGCGGCCCGGCTGCGCAAGCAGTGGCTGGCCGCGGCGCGCGACCCCAACGCCGTGCTCATCGCGCCCACCGTGCTGGACGTGGTCGGCCGCAAGCCGCTACGGCGCCGCTGAGCGGCGGCCCCTCCGCCTCCTGCCCGCCGTCGCCCCGCCGCGCTCTGGTCGGGCAGACAGACTCCCAACAGGTTAAGAAAAGTTAATCCGCCATTAAGGTTTGCCCGGCCGCGCGCAGGCAGAGTGAGCCGTGAGTCCATCCGGTCATCTGGATGTTTTTTCACGGCGCTCCTTTGCCGGCTTGCACGGAGTCTATCGCGAATGCTCAATCGGCTTATTGATCTTGCAGTCCATCGCCGACTCGCCACCATGGTCCTCACCATCGGCTTCGCCATCTTCGGCGTGATCACGTTCAGCAAGCTGCGGATCGAGGCGTTCCCCGACGTTACCAACGTCCAGGTGATGGTCATCAGCCTCTACCCCGGCCAGGCGGCCGAGGAGGTCGAGAAGCAGGTGACGATCCCCATCGAGCGCGCGCTCGTCGGCGTGCCGCGGGTCATCGTCCAGCGCTCGATCACCTCGTTCGGCCTGTCGCAGGTGATCCTGACTTTCGAAGACGATGTCGAGATCTACTTCGCCCGCCAGCAGGTCGCCGAGCGCCTGTCGGGGGCCGAGGTGCCCGACTCGGTCAAGCCGACCCTGGGTCCCAACGACACGCCGGTCGGCCAGATCTTCCAGTACACCCTGGAGAGCGACACCCACAGTCCGTCCGAGCTGCGCAGCTGGCAGGACTGGGTGGTCTCCAAGCACCTGATGCGCGCCCCCGGCGTCGCCGATGTCGTAAGCTTCGGCGGCTTCCAGAAGGAGTATCACATCCTTGTCGACCCGGCCAAGCTGCGCAGCAGCGGCCTTTCGCTAAAAGAAGTGATCAGCGCGGTCGCCGAGTCGAACGGCGCGACCTCCGGCGGCTACATCGTCCATGGCGAGTCCGAGTTCGTGGTGCGCGGCCGCGGCTACCTGCGCAGCGTGCAGGACGTTGGGAACATCGTGGTGCGGGCCCACGGTGGCACGCCGGTCCTGGTGCGCAACCTCGCCAAGATCAACGAGGGCTACACCCCGCGGCGCGGCGCGGTGGCGCGCCAGGATGACATCGACTCGATCGAAGGGACGATCCTCCTTCGCCGCGGCGAGAACCCCAAGGACGTGCTGCGCGCGGTGCACGAGGTCGTCGACCGCGTCAACCGCGACGTGCTGCCCAAGGGGATGCGCATCAAGCCGTTCTACGATCGCACGCAGCTCGTGGACACCACGCTCAAGACCGTCATGCGCAACATGCTGGAGGGAGCGGCGCTGGTGACGCTGGTGATCTGGCTGTTCCTGCGCGCCCTTTCGGGCTCGTTCGCGGTCGCGATGACGATGCCGCTGGCGCTGCTCGCCTCGTTCGTCGGCCTCTATTACGCGGGCGTGCCGGCGAACCTCCTGTCCATGGGAGCGATCGACTTCGGCATCTTGCTGGATGGCGCGGTCATCTTGGTCGAGAACGCCTACCGCCACCTGTCGGAAGGCAAGACCCCGCGCGAGCGCGTCCCGCTGGTGGTCGCCAGCGCCGCCAAGGAGGTGCTGCGGCCGACTCTGTTCTCGATGTCGATCATCGCCGCGGCGATGATGCCGATCTTCACCCTGGAGCGGGTGGAGGGGCGGATCTTCCGTCCGGTCGCGCTGACCTACGCGTTCGCGCTGGCCGGGGCGCTCTTGTTCACCCTCACCTGCGTGCCGGCGCTTACCGCGATCCTCTTGCAGCGCCACCGCGTGGAGGAAAAGGACCCGTACTTCCTGGTCGTCCTGCGCCACTACTACTTGAAGGCGCTGCGGGTCGCTCTGCGCTTCCCGCTCCTGACCCCGCTCATCGCGCTGCTCATCCTCGGCGGGGCGCTGGCCGTGGTGCCGAGCCTGGGCACGCAGTTCCTGCCCGAGATGAACGAAGGCGACATCCACATCACGGTGACCATGCCGAGCGCGATCTCGCTGGAGCGCGGCGCCCAGATCCTGCGCGACACCCGCCTTACCGTCATGGGCTTCCCCGAGGTCAAGGAGGTCCTCTCCGAGCAGGGCCACCCCGAGGACGGGACCGATGACGAGGCGCCGAACCAGTCCGAGATGTTCGTCATCATGAAGCCCGAGAACAAGTGGCACACCGGCCGCAAGAAGGAGCAGGTCATCGACGCCATGCGCGCCGCGCTGTCCGAGCGGCCGGGCGTCGTGTACAACTTCAGCCAGCCGATCAAGGACCGCGTCGAAGAGTCGATCTCGGGAATCCGCGGTCAGATCGTGGTCAAGGTGTACGGCGACGATCTGCAGCTGATGCAGAAGAAGCTTGAGGAAGTGCGCCGGGTCCTCAACAGCACCCGCGGCGCCCGCGATGTCGAGATCTACAGGTCCGGGACCGCGCAGCACATAGTCGCCGAGATCGATCGCGCCGCCACCGCCCGCTACGGCGTCTCGGTGCGCGATGTCGAGGACGTGATCGAGAGCGGCTTCGGCGGCAAGGTGGCGACCTCGCTGTGGGAGGGCGAGCGCAAGGTCGATGTGCGGGTCAAGCTGCCCACCCCCGCCCAGGGCGACACCTTCGCGGTCGGCCGCCTGGACATCCCGGTCGACAAGGCCCGCCTGCCGCTATCGGCGCTGGCCCAGATCCGGGTCGATAAGGGTCGCACCCAGATCAACCGCGAGCAGGGCGGCCGCTTCCTCGCGGTCAAGAGCAACATCGAGGGCCGCGACATGGGCTCGTTCGTGCAGGAGGCGCAGGCGCGCGTGCAGAAGGAAGTGCAGCTGCCCGATGGCTACTACCTGACCTGGGGCGGCGAGTTCGAGAACCAGCGGCGGGCGATGCGGCGGCTGGCGGTGATCGTGCCGATCTCGGTGCTGCTCATCTTCCTGCTCCTTTATCTGGCGTTCGGGGCGGTGCTGCCGGCGGTGGTGGTGCTGCTCGATGTGCCGTTTGCGACCGTCGGCGGGGTGTTCGCGCTGTACCTCACCCACACGGTCTTGTCGGTCTCGGCGGCGGTGGGCTTCATCACCCTGTTCGGGGTCGCGGTGATGGACGGGGTCCTCCTTATCACCTACGTCCGGCAGGCGCGCGAGAGGAATCCGGGCAGCGAAGACGCGATCATGCAGGCGGTCTCGCAGCGGCTGCGGCCGGTGCTGATGACGGCGCTGCTGGCCTCACTGGGCCTGTTGCCGGCGGCGCTGTCGCACGCCATCGGGTCGGACACCCAGCGGCCGTTCGCGATCGTCATCATCGGCGGCCTTGTCTCTTCGACCCTTCTGACCATGCTGCTGCTGCCGACTTTGTATGAGCTGTTCGAGCGCTGGTTCGGAACCGGACGCAGGCAGCGCCGGTTGGCGCGCGAGGAGGCGGCGCTATGAGCAAGTCGGCGATATTCAGGAGCGCTCTACTGGGCCTTGCTCTTTGGGTCGGCGGTCCGGCGCACGCCGAGACGAGTCCGCCGGGCGAGGCGCCGAGCGGCCTGACCGCAGTGAGTCCCCTGCTGATTGGTCAGGCGGTCAGCACCGCGCTCGCGCGCAACCGCGACATCATCGCCGCCCGGCTCGACATCGAGACCGCGCAGTACGATCGCGTCGCCGCCAGCATCTATCCCAATCCGGTGTTCTCCTACGGCCTGGGCAACATCGTGCTCGGCCAGGCCAACCCGCAGTACCCGCCGATTCAGCAGCCGGGCGCCTTCGGGCAGACCCAGCACAGCTTCGCGATCAGCGAAGTCGTGGACATCTGGGCCAAGCGCAGCGCACGCCTCCGAGCGGCCGATGAGGGGCTGGTGGTCAAGCGCCTGCTCGTCGAGGATGCGCTGCGTGAGGTCGTCTATCAGGTGCGCAGCGGGTTCATGGACGCGCTGCGCGCCCAGGAAGCGGGCGAGCTCGCGCGGCAGGCCAGCTCCCGCTACGCCGAGACCGTGCGCATCAGCCGCTCGCGCTTCGCCGCCGGCGACATCGCGGAAAACGAGCTGCGCAAGATCGAGCTTGAGAGCCTGCGCTACCAGACCGCGCTGATCGACGCCGAGAGCGAGCTCGATCTGGCGCGCCAGAAGCTGGCCGCGCTCCTGGGCTTTGCCACTGCCGAAGCGCTGCCCGCGGCGCTCGCCCACACCCCGGGTCCCAGCGCTGCCGAGCCGCTGCCGGCGCTGGTCGAGCGGGCGGCGCAGCAGCGACCGGATCTGCAGGCGGCCCGGCAGTCGCGCGCCGCCAGCGCCGCCACGCTCGGCGCGGCCCAGCGCGAGGCGCTGCCCGACATCTCGGTGAGCCTCAGCTACCAGCACAGCGAGTTCACCGCCTCGGGCGACAACCCGAACTCGCTGGGCGTGGGGGTTGCGTTCCCGCTGCCGCTCTTTGATCGCAACCAGGCCAGCATCGGGCGGGCGCGGGTCGAGCAGAAGCGGGCCGAGAACTCGATCGAGAGAGCCTGGCTGCAGGTGCAGCAGGACGTGGCAGGGGCGGCGCGGCGACGTGCACGCGCCCAGCTCCTTCTCGATTCCTTTGATGCGGGCGGCATGTCCGAGCGCGCCGAGTCCGCGCTGCGCGTCGCCGAGCACGCGTACAAGGCCGGGGCGGCGTCGCTCCTGGAGCTGCTCGAGGCGCAGCGGACCTATCTTGACACCCGCGCGCAGTACCTGCGCGCCCAGCATGAATACAGGCAGAGCCTCGTTGAGGTCTCGCACGCCACAGCAGGAGACATGAAATGATGCCAAGTACAGGATTCCTATTGGCTCTGTTCGCGCTGGCGGCAGGGTGTCACGGTGCGCAGGGCGAGCCGGCGGGCGAAGTGGAGGCGCGGCCCTCGCGGCTCCTGTCACCCGGCAGCCCGCGCCTGAAGTTCGTCAAGATCGAGACCGTAAAGGAGTCCGATGGCGCGGCGCTGGTGGCGCTCACCGGGCGGGTCGGCTTCGATGAGGACCACACTCAGCGCGTGGCCTCGCCGATCGATGGGCGGGTCACGGCGCTCTTGGTCAGGCCGGGCGACCGGGTCAAGGTCGGGCAGGCGCTCGTCGAGCTCAGCTCGCAGGTGGTGGGGCAGCTGCAGGCCGATGCGCTCAAGGCGCAGCAGGATCTGGGGCTCGCGCAGAAGGCGATCGAGCGCGGTCGCAAGCTGATGGTGGACGGCGCGATCTCGGCCAAGGAGCTCGCGCAGCTGGAGGCCGATGTGCGCAAGGCGACCTCGGACGCGGCGCGCACGGCGGCGCAGCTGCGGTCGCTCGGGGTCTCGGCCAGCGAGCCCGCGGTGAGCGTCGCGCTGCGGGCGCGGGTGGACGGCGTGGTCGTCGAGCGCAGCGCCCTGGTCGGGCAGGAGGTGCGCGCCGACTCCACCGAGCCGCTGCTCACCATCAGCGAGCTTGGCACGGTCTGGGTGCTCGCCGATGCCTACGAGCAGGATCTGGGCCTGGTCCAGGTGGGCGCGACTGTGAGCGTGCGGGTGCCCGCCTACCCGGGCGAGACGTTCGCCGGCAAGGTGGTGCACGTCCACGACGCTGTGGACCCCGACACCCGCACGGTCAAGGTCCGCTGCGTGCTGCCAAACCCCGGCGGGCGCCTGAAGCCGGAGATGTTCGCCAAGGTGGAGCTTAGCAGCCAGGGCGGTCCCCACGCGATCGTCCTGCCGAGCAGCGCGGTGTTAAACGACGGCGATCAGAGCATCGTGCTGGTGGTAAATGAAGACCACAGCTTTCAGTCGGCCAAGGTGGACGTCGGGCCGGAGCTTGGCGGCAAGGTGCGCATCCTCAGCGGCCTTGTCGCGGGGCAGCGGGTGGTGACCCAGGGCGCGCTGTTCCTGCAGCGCGAGCAGGCCACGCCTTAGGAGTCCTTCGGGAGTCTTTCAGGAATCTCTCAGGAGAACTGGGAGAAGTCGGGCGGCCGGCGCTCCAGGAACGCGGTGAGCGCCTCGCGCGCCTCGGGCGAGAGCAGGCTGGCGGCGAAGTGGTGCTCTTCCTCTTTTACGCAGGCCATGACCGCCGCTTGGTGGCTGCGCAGCAGCGCCTTGGTCGTGCGCACGGCGCGCGGCGGCCGCTGCGCCAGCTCGTGCGCCTTGCCGCGGGCAAAGTTTAGCAGCTCGCTGGCGGGCGTGACCACCTGGTTGACCAGGCGCAGCTCGACGGCGCGGTGGGCCTCGATCGCGGTTCCTAGTAGGAGCATCTCGCTGGCGATGAGGTGCCCGACCCGCTCGGGCAGGAGCAGGCTGGACGCCGCCTCGGGAACCAGACCCAGGCTGACAAACGGCATCGAGAGCCGCGCCGCTTCGCTCGCATACACCAGCTCGCAGTGAAGGAGCATCGTCGCGCCGATGCCCACCGCCACGCCGCCGACCGCCGCGACGATCGGCTTGGGGAAGGTGACCAGCGCTTCGATGAAGCGGACCGGCGGCGAGTCGGTGGTGATTCCGGAGGCCGCGGAGGCGGCCAGGAAGTCGCCCAGGTCATTGCCGGCGCAGAACGCGCTGCCGGCGCCGCAGATCAGCACGACGCGCACGCCCGGGTCGGCCGCCGCTTCCTTGAAGGCGCTGATCAGCGCCTCGTACATCGCCGCCGTGATCGCGTTCTTCTTGGCCGGTCGGTTGAGCTCAAGCTGTAGGACGCTGCCGTCCCGCGAAACCAGGATGTCACTCATGGGCTCTCCTTCAGATCGTCGTCCCTATCGCGCTCGGCGTAGCGGTCGACGATCGAGTTCAGAAATCGGAAGATGGTCGCGATCTCCTGCTCAGCGAAGTCGCGGGTGAGCTCTGCGGTGAGGCGCCGCAGCACCGGCAGCGACTGCGCGCGCACCGCCTCGCCCTTGTCGGTGATGTAAAGGAGGCTGCCGCGGCCGTCCAGGGGATTGGGCTTGCGCAGGATGATCTGCGAGCGCTCCAGCCGCTGCACGACACCGCTGACCGCCGACTTATTGAGATCGAACAGGTTCGCGACCTCGGTCAGCGAGCAGCCGGGGTGCTTGGCGACATAGTAGATGAGCGCGAGCTGGGTGGACGAGACCCCGAGCTGGTCGAGGGTCTGGGTGTTCGCGTGCGCCACGATCGCGCGGTGCGCTTGATGGAGGAGGAAAAACAGTCGCCGCTCGGTCGCCACCCCGAAAAGATGCCAGAGATAGTTCACCGGCACAATATCTAATTCACCCGTGAACTAAATTTGCCCCCAGCTGGCGGGCTTTAAAAGGAGTCGGTCACCAGTAGTCTTTCATCAGCTCGGTCGCCCACGCCGGCTCGCGCAGCTCACCGCGCGGCAGGAAGCCGGCGAGCACCGGCTTTATATCGAGGATCGGCGTGCCGGCGATTGCGTCGAGCCCCTCGACCTCGACCGCCAGCCCCGCGACGGCGATCAGCTTGCAGACGCTGACGCCCAGGCGGTTCGGGCGGTTCTTGCCGCGCTGGGCGAAGATGCCGGCGAGCGGCCAGTCGGCGCGGCCGCGCGGGCGGCGGGCGCCGGTGACGATCTCGTCCTCGCCGACCCGGTCGAAGTAGTAGACGACCTCCAGGTGCGAGAAGTCGGACAGCCCCGCCAGCGCATCGGGGGTGAAGCGGCGGGCGTCGAGTACGAGTCGCGCCCGGCTCTTGCCCCAGTCGTCATCCACAGGGACCTCACGGCCGCCGGCTACCACCCCTATGGGCTCAAGGACGATGCTCATCTTCGCGCTCTCCGCAGGACTCGCCGCTCAGGCGTTGAAGCCGATATAGAACATGAAGCGATACCAGATGTTGTAGCCGTCGCCGTTGAAGAACACCGGCAGGCTGAAGGGCTCGAAGCCGAGGTTCAGGCGGCCGTTGACGACGTACTTGAGGCCAAACTCCGGAATCAGGATGCCGCCGTGCACGGTGGTCGAGGCGTAGTAGCGGAACGGTCCGTAGTCGAACGACGAGGTGAAGATGAGCGCCGAGTAGCCGATGCTGGCGCGCGGGTACAGGTACAGACCGCGCGCGATGCGGATGTCGTACTGAAACCCGATCGGCAGCGAGATGTTGAAGAAGCTGTCGCGCAGCTGGAGCTGGGGCGTCAGCACGATGTAGGCGTTATAGTCGCGTGAGACCGCGAAGCCGAGATCCACCCCCAGGGCGCCGACGAAGCGCAGGGAGTTGTCGGCGTTGGCGACACCGAAGGCGGGGCCGCCGCGGAAGTTCATCATGAACAGGCCGGCCTTCTCGACCGGGCGGCCGTAGTAGATGACCACCCGGCGCTGCGCGTGGGCCTCGTTGGCTCCGAAGAACAGCGCAGCGGCGAACAGCACCAAGGCTAGCGGGGACAGGCGGCGGCGGCTTGTCGGCATGGGCGATCTCCTTCTTGGCTGGGAAACGGCGCGCGCAAAGGGTGGCCCCGCGGAGCAGCTGGACAGCTCGGGCGGGGCCGAGGTTGTTTATCACCCTAGTGTGAAGTCTTCGCTCGGGCTTTTCAAGCTGCGCCGCGCAAGCGCTGCAGCCCCGCGGCCCTGCGCGCGGTTGGCGACGCGCGGCGCGCCGGCCGGACGCGGGCTCGCGCTGCCTCGGCGCTCGCGTCCGATCAGGCGCCGCCCAGCTGCCGGAGGTCCGCGCAATCGGGCGCTTGCTCGGCCGCTGGCACCGGGCGGGCGGCGAAGTGATAGGCTGTCGGGTCAGAGGAAATCATGCAGCCTGCTTCAAGCTCGTTTGGCGCGCTCGCGGAACCCCTTTTGTCGTCGTCGCCTTCAGCTGCTTCACCCGCTGAATCGTGGACCGTTGCCTGGTATGTGTGGGTGACCGTCCTGTCGGTGGTCTGCTCGATCTTCGGGGTCCAGTGGGACATCTCGTGGCACCGCTCGATCGGGCGCGACACGTTCTGGTCGCCGCCGCACCTGGCCATCTACCTGGGCGCGGTGCTGGCGGGGCTCGCCTGCGGCTACCAGATCCTGACCCTGACCTTCGGCCACCGGCGCGACACCGCGGCGACGGTCCGCATCTGGGGCTTGCGCGGGCCGCTCGGCGCGTTCATCTCCGCCTGGGGCGGCCTCGCCATGCTGGCCTCGGCGCCGTTTGACAACTGGTGGCACAACGCCTACGGGCTCGACGTGAAGATCCTGAGTCCGCCGCACTCGGTGCTGGCGCTCGGCCTCTTCGGGCTGGAGCTCGGGGCGCTGATCTTTTTGGCCGGGCTGATGAACCGGGCGAGCGGGCGGACGCAGGCGCTGCTGCGGCTCCTGTTTCTCGCCATCGGGGCCTTCGTCCTCATCGGATTCCTGACGTTCCAGATGGAGTTTATCCGCCGCTCGGCGCAGCACAGCGGGCTTTTTTATCGCATCATCGCGACGTGCGTGCCGCTGTGCTTGTGCGGCATCGGCCGCGCCTCCGGGCATCGCTTCGGGGCGACGATCGTGGCGGCCATGTACACGGTCGAGATGCTCCTCATCCTGTGGCTGTTTCCGCTGTTCCCGGCGACGCCCAAGCTCGGGCCGGTCTATCAGGTCGTGACTCACATGATCCCGGCGGGCTTCCCGCTGCTGTTGATCTTCCCGGCGCTTTGCCTGGACCTTCTGACTCCGCGCGTAGCCGGCCACCCGCCGTGGCAGCAGAGCGTGGTCCTGGCGGCGGGGTTCCTCTGCGTCTTTCTGGCCGTGCAGTGGCCGTTCGCCGAGTTCCTGCTGTCGCCGGGCGCGCGCAACTGGATCTTCGGCGCGCACTACTTCGGCTTCGCTACGCGCAGCACGTTTCCCGATTTCCGCCACGTGTTCATCGACCTGGACGGCGCGCTCGGCTTCCGCCGCCAGCTCGGGCTGGCCGCGCTCGCCGCGCTGCTGAGCGTCCGGCTCGGCCTTTCAGCGGCGCGCTTCCTGCGCGGGGTGCAGAGGTAGCCATGCGCGCAAGCTCGCTCATCAAGCTGGTGGTCCTTGGCCTGGCTCTGCTCGCGCCGGCGCGCTCGGCCCGCGCCCATGTCGGCAGCCCGGACGTATTTTACGAAGGCAAGGCGGGACCCTACGCCCTGTATGTCACCGTGCGCCCGCCCGAGGTCATCCCCGGGGTCGCCGACCTGCAGATCCGCGCCGCCGACCCCGACATCGAGCGGCTGCGCGTGGTCCCGCTGCCGCTTAGTGGTGACGGCGCGGTGTTCGCTCCGACTCCCGATGTCGCGACCCGCGACAAGGAGGATCCGCAGACGTTCAGCGGGCACCTGTGGATGATGACCGCGGGCTCGTGGCAGGTGCGCATCCTCGTCGAGGGCAAGCGCGGCGGCGGTGAGCTCGCGGTGCCGGTGCCGACCCTGCCGCAGCGGACCGCGGGGATGCAGGCGGCGCTTGGGAGTACGCTGCTCGTCTGTCTACTCATCCTCATCGCGGGCCTGGTGAGCATCGTCGGGGCGAGCAGCGGCGAGGCGCAGCTGCCGCCGGGGGCGCCGCTCACCTTGGCGATCAGCCGGCAGAAGCGGCGGGCGCAGCTCGTGGCGGCGGTGCTCATCGCGCTGGGCTTGTGGGGGGGCGCGCGGTGGTGGCACGCGGAGGCGAGCCGCGTCGAGCAGAGCGTCTACCGGCCGCTGCAGATGGACGCCCGGATGGACGGCGGCACGCTCACCCTGCAGCTCGCGAGCTCCGGCTGGCAGGAGCAGCGGCTCGACGATCTGCTCCCCGATCACGACCACCTGATGCACCTTTTCATGCTGCACGAGCCCGAGCTCGAGCAGGTCTTCCACCTGCACCCGAGCGAGCGCGCCGCCGGGCTATTTTCCGTCGAGCTCCCCGCCGCCCCGGCCGGCCGCTACCGGCTGTTCGCCGACGTCGTGCACGCCACCGGCGTCCCCGAGACCCTGGTCGCCGAGCTGACCCTGCCGAGCGCGCTGCCCGGTTCGCCGCTCGGCGGAGACGACGCCGCCGGCCGCGGACCGCCGCTGCACGAGGCCAACCCAGGCCGCACGAGCTCCGCGCTGTCCGGCGGAGCGCAGATGATCTGGCTGCGCGACCCGGGACCGCTGACCGCGCGCACTCCCACCCTGTTCCGGTTTCGCGTCGAGACGGCCCCCGGTCAGCCGGCCACCGACCTGCAGCTGTACATGGGAATGCTCGGTCACGCGGCGTTCGTCAAGCGCGACGGCAGCGTCTTTGCCCATGTCCATCCGTCGGGCTCGGTGCCGATGGCGACGCTCGGCCTGGTCAGCGGCGCCGCCGGGCACGCCGGTCATCAGCCAGGTCACCAGCCAGGTCATGAGGCCCCGGGCGGCGCGCTACCCGCGGAAGTCGGCTTCCCCTACGGATTCCCGAGTCCGGGCGACTACCGGATCTTCGTCCAGCTAAAGCGCGGCGGTCTCATCGAGACCGGAGTCTTTGACGCTCACGTAGAGAAGTAGCAGGCTGCGGGCGTTGCTGCCGCTGCGCATGAATCCCTGAGTGCTCGCTAGGGAGTCCCGCGACAGGTGACCGGCGCCGCCAGCTTGCAGGCGTGCGCGGTGTCCGGCGCCTTGCCGGCGAAACGGTCGCGGAGGAAGTCGATGAGCTCGGGCAGCGCCCACTGCGTCGCCTTGGTGTGGCTGGCCCCGGCGCACTCAAGGAACTGCATCGACAGGCCCTGGCCGCACAGGGTGGTGAAGCTCTGCCGCTCGGTGGCGGGGTCGACGAGCGTGTCGGACTCGCCGAGCACGAACAGGATGTCGTAGCCGGGCGCGGTCGGCGCCAGGCGCTTCACCGAGGTCGTCGGCAGGCCGTTCTCGGTAATCAGGCACCCCCAGGGGGCAAGCCCGCGCAGCGCGTCGGGCGCCGCCGCCGCATCGAGCAGCGGCTTGGTGAAGACCGCCGTCAGGTCCTTGTTCTTGAACGAGCTGCCGGGGTCGCAGCTCGCCGCGAGCTCGGCCGGGATGTCCTTGTCGAGCGGCGGCACGAACACCTCGCCGAGCCGCTGGCGGACGCCGTACCAGTCGCTGGCGGCGCCGAAGAAGGCGGCCATGTTGGCGCTCGCCGGGACCTTCTGGCGCAGCGCCCGCGTTGCCTCGGCCAGCAGATCGGCGGGCGGCACGGTGGCGGCCACGCCCACGTGCTGCAGCTCCTGCGCATAGTAAGGCGCCAGCCGGTCGACCCACAGCGCGGCGTGTCCGCCCTGCGACCCACCGACGGTGGCAAAGCGCGTGGAGGCGCAGATGGGGGACTCGCCCTGCGCCACCAGCCGGGCCGCCGCGCGCACCGCGTCGAGCGCCGCCAGGGCCGTCGGCTGCCCGACCAGGTACGGGTGGAGGAAGCCGGTGGGCCCGCCGACCCCGCGCAGGCCGAGGTAGTCCGGGGCGACGACGAGGTAGCCGAGCGAGGCGAGCGCCGCGGCAAGCGGCCGCGCATCGCTGGTACCCGATGGGGCGCAGCTGTCGGTGAAGCCCGCGGTGCCGTGCAGCACCAGCAGCACGTCGATGCTGGTGCGGGTGGCGTAGTCCGCGGGGTAGGCGACGAGCGCGCTGGCCTCGATGGGCTTGCCGCGATCCTGGGTCAGGTAGGAGATCTGGTCGAGATCGACCTCGTGCAGGGGACCGCTGGGGGTCACATGGCTGAGCGCCAGCAGCACGGCGAGGCTGTCGGCGGTGAAGTGATCGTGGACTCCCTTGCCGACGACCTTGCCGAGCTCGGTGGTGGACAGCCAGGAGAACGCCGGGACCCCGCAGTGGGCGGCGGCGGCGGCGAGCTCCCGGGTCTCGGCCGTGCCACCGAGGCGCGGCGCCGGCGGCGTGCACCGCTCTGGCGTCCCGGCATCAGGGGTGGGCGGCGGCTCGACCGGCGGATCGGCGGCGGAGCAGCCCACGGTGAGACAGAAGAGGAGGCCAGCGGGAACGGTCAGGCGGAAGCGGGTCTGATTCATGGGGGGACGGAGTATAGCGGCCGCGCCCGTGCCAAGGAAGCAATCAGCGGCTCGCGCGGGCAGCGGGCTCAGAAGTCGCGATCCATGAAGTTCTGGATCTGCGCCGTCTCGACGAAGCCGAGGCGCGAAAGGACCGGCCGCGAGAACGACCCGGCCTGGGTGATCAGATAAGGAGTGCCGTTGCGCAGCGCCTCCTGCCAGCGCGCCAACACCAGCGCCCGGTAGACGCCTTGCCCGCGGGCGTGCGGCAGCGTCGCGCCGCCGAACATGATGACCCCGTCCGCGGTCAGCGAGGCATCGGCGGCGCCCACCGCCTGGTCGCCCCGCCAGGCGAGGAAGGTCTGCCAGGCCGGCCTGTGCTCGAGACGGTCGTAGTTCACCGCGACCGCCGCCTGCGCGGCGTCATCGGGAGTGAAGTCGAAGCAGCGCCAGTAGATCTCCTGGGCGAGCCGGAAGTCCGCAAGGGTGGTGACGCGGGTGACGCGGATGTCGTCCGGGAGCGTGCCGACCGCGGGCGGCTGCGCGGGAAGCACCATGCCCGCGGTGGCCTTGAATGGCGGCGCCGCCGGCTGCATGCCGAGCGCTAACAGCTCGGCGCCCAGCGACGCCGGGGTCGCCGAGGAGCCGACCTCCCAGTCGGCGACCGTGCGGCCCTCGGCGCGCAGCAGCGCGCGGATCTCGGCGACGGCGGCGGCGACCTCGCCCGGCTGCAGGCGCAGGCGGGTGACGACGGTGCTGCGGGTGCCGGGCGTCAGCGCCAGGCTGACCACGTATCCGGGTCGGACCAGACGGCGGTCTCCGTCTCGCAGCGGCGCGTAGGCCAGGGTGTCTTCGGCAAGCTCGCGCACGGGCGTAGGAATGTTGAGCATGCGCTACCATAACTTACAGCCTGCGCTACCATTAACAATGTACTCGCGGCGGAGTGTGAGGTGGTCGGAGACTCACCCGAAATCTGTCCATCGGTTCAGGTCAATTCAGGTCAGTTCAGCGATAGAGCAGCGCCAGGACGGCCGCCCAAGCAATGAAGTAACAGAGGGAAGATGCCCGCATGAAGATCCCGACCGAGCCGATCCAGCGCGTCCAGACCTCTTGCAAACTGCGGCCGCGTAGTTGATGGCGGAGCGCGACGACGAAGAGCTCGGGCGTTCCGTAACGCTGGAAGAGGCGCAGAGCCTCCTTCGCTCGCGCCGGCAAGCCGAGGAGGCGCTGCACAAGCAGGCCGAGTGGCTGCGCATCACCCTCGCCAGCATCGGCGACGCCGTGATCAGCACCGACGCCGAGGGCCGGGTGATGTTCCTCAACGGGGTGGCCGAGGAGCTGACCGGCTGGCCGCAGGCCGAGGCGGCGGGGCGCCCGCTGGTCGAGATCTTCCGCATCATCAATGAGCACACCCGCCAGCCGGTCGACAACCCCGCCCTGCGGGCCCTGCGCGAAGGGCGGGTGGTGGCGCTGGCCAACCACACACTGCTCATCGCGCGTGACGGGACCGAGCGGCCGATCGAGGACAGCGCCGCCGCCATCCGCGAAGGGGCGGAGCCGGTGCTCGGCGCGGTGCTGGTCTTCCGTGATGTCACCGAGCGCAAGCGCGACGAAGTGGCGCGCGCCCGGCTGGCGTCCATCGTCGAGACCTCGGAAGATGCGATCGTCAGCAAGTCGCTCGACGGCATCATCCTGTCATGGAACGCCGGGGCGGAGCGGCTCTTCGGCTACTCGGCAAGCGAGGCCATCGGCCAGTCCATCACCCTGATCATTCCCTTGGAGCGCCGGGAAGAAGAGCGCTTGATCCTCGAGCGGCTGCGGCGCGGCGAGCGGGTCAAGCACTTCGAGACGGTGCGGGTGGCCAAGGACGGCCGGTGCCTGGACATCTCGCTGACCATCTCCCCGCTGCGCGACCGCTACGGCCAGATCATCGGCGCCGCCAAGGTCGCCCGCGACATCACCGACCGCAAGCGCGCCGAAGCGGCGCTGCGCGAGAGCGAGGGGCGGCACCGCTTCCTCGCCGCCCTGGCGGCCGCCACCCAGCCGCTGACCGACCCCGACGCGGTCATGCACGTCGCCGCCCGCCTGCTCGCCGAGCACCTGGGGGTGGACCGCTGCGCCTACGCCGAGATCGAAGACGAGAAGATCTTCGTCATCACCGGCGATCACCCGATAGGCGTGCCGAGCATCGTCGGCCGCTGGCCGGTGGCGAGCTTCGGCAGCGAGTGCACCCGGCTCATGCTCGAAAATGAGCCCTACATAGTCGAAGACGTGGACGCCGACCCGCGCATCGGCGCCGCCGAGCTGCCGGCCTACCGGGCGACGACCATCGCCGCGGTCATCTGCGTGCCGCTGCACAAAGGGGGCAAGTTCGCGGCGGCGATGGCCGTGCACAGCAAGGTCGCGCGCAAGTGGACGCCCGCCGAGGTCCAGCTGGTGCGCACCGTCGTCGGCCAGTGCTGGGAGTCGCTGGAGCGGCTGCGGATGACCCGCTCGCTGCTCGCCAGCGAGGCCCGCTACCGCCAGGCGGCCACCGAGGCCGGACGCGCCGCCGAGGCCAACGCCAAGTTCCGCGCCTTCTTCGAGCAGGGGACCAACTTCGCCGGCGTCCTCGCCCTGGACGGCACGGTCGTCGAGGCGAACCGGCTGTGCCTGGACGGCTGCGGCTTCACCCGCCAGGACGTCATCGGCCGACCGTTCTGGGCGTGCGGCTGGTGGAACCGCTCGGCCGAGATCATGGAGCGGGTGCGCGTGGCGTGCCGGCAGGCGGCGGCCGGGCAGCTGTTCCGCACCGAGACCAACTACTTCGTGAGCAGCGGCGCCGAGCGCATCGTCGACCTCGTCCTGGCCCCGGTCACCGACGAGGCGGGCCGCGTCCTGTTCGTCGCCGCGACCGGGTCGGACATCACCGATCGGCGGCAGCTTGAGGACTCGCTGCGCGCCGCCGACCGCAAGAAAGATGATTTCATCGCGCTCCTGGCGCACGAGCTGCGCAACCCCCTGGCGCCGATCCGCAACGGCCTGCAGGTCCTGCGGCTCGCCGCGGGGAACCTCGAGGCGGGCGAGCGCGTGCAGGCGATGATGGATCGCCAGCTTTCGCACATGGTGCGGCTGATCGACGATCTTTTGGATGTCTCGCGGATCAACCGCAACAAGATGGAGCTGCGCCGCTCACGCGTGGCGCTCGCCGACGTGGTGAGCAGCGCGGTGGAGACCGCCCGCCCGCTCATCGATGAGAAGGGGCACGAGCTCGCGCTCGCGCTGCCGCCGGGGCCGATCTACCTGGACGCCGACCTGACGCGGCTCGCCCAGGTGTTCAGCAACCTCCTTACCAACAGCGCCAAGTACACCCCGCGCGGCGGCCGCATCTGGCTGTCCGTCGAGCCGCGCGGCGCCGAGGTGGCGGTGGCGGTGCGCGACACCGGAGTCGGCATCCCGGTCGAGTCGCTGGCGAGCATCTTCGACATGTTCGCCCAGCTCGACCGGCCGCTGGAGCGGGCGACCGATGGACTCGGCATCGGCCTGGCGCTGGTCAAGGGCCTGGTCGAGATGCACGGCGGGACGGTGCAGGCGCACAGCGGCGGCCCGGGCCAGGGCAGCACGTTCACCGTCAACCTGCCGATCCTGCCCGCGCTGGCCGAGCCGACCGACCCGGCGGCGGCGAGCCGCGGGCCGGCGGCGACGGGGCCGCGGCGGCGCATCCTCGTCGTCGACGACAACCGGGACGGCGCCGAGACGCTCGCCATGATGCTGCGCCTGCTCAATAACGAGGTGCAGACCGCGCACGACGGTATCGAGGCCGTCGAGGCGGCCGACGCCTTCCGGCCGCACGTGATCCTCATGGACCTGGGGATGCCGCGGCTCAACGGCTACGACGCCACCCGCCGCATCCGCGAGCACCCGTGGGGGCGCAGCATGACCATCGTCGCGCTCACCGGGTGGGGCCAGGAGGGCGACCGCGCCCGCTCGCACGCGGCCGGGTGCAACGCGCACCTGGTCAAGCCGGTGAACATGGCCGAGCTCGAGCGGCTGCTCGCCGGGGTCAGCCCGGCTGCCGAGAGCTGAGCCGGCGCGGC
>DAOMZC010000032.1:0-19381 GCA_035437965.1 Pseudomonadota bacterium | reverse complement strand
GAGGCGGAGCAGGGAGTGCGGGAGCTGCGCGCCCGCGGCGGGCAGGTGCGGAGGGTGCAGGCGGGCGTCGCGGATGAGGATAACGGGCGCCGCGAGCTCGCGGGCCTTCCGGGAGGGCCGCACCCGCTGCGTGGCGTCATCCACGCCGCCGCCGTCCTCGCCGACAGCACCCTCATCCACCTGACCGAGGCGCAGCTCAAGACCGTGCTCGCCGCCAAGGCCGTCGGCGCCCTGCATCTGCACCGCTTGACGGCAGAGCTGCCGCTCGATTTCTTCATCCTATTCTCCTCAGTCACTTCGGTGCTCGGGGGGCCGGGTCAGGCCAGCTATGCCGCCGCCAACGCGCTCCTGGATGCCCTGGCGCAGCATCGGCGGGCGCACGGGCTGCCGGGACTGAGCGTCAACTGGGGCGCCTGGGCGCAGGTCGGGCTGGCAGCGCGTAACAATGTTCTCGACCGACTTGAGGCGCGCGGGGTGCTGGCCATGGAACCCGCAGACGCCATTGCGCCCCTTGGCAGGTGGATGCAGAGCGGCAGAGCGCAGGTAGCTGTGTGCGCGCTGGACGTCGAGCGCTGGCTCGCCGCAGTGCCCGGGCCGAGCAGTGCGCGGCTCTGGTCCGAGCTGCGACCACGGCCCGCGGAATCCGGCATTGCCACAGAGCCGACGACGCTCCAGGCCCGGCTGCAGATCCTGCGCGCTCCGGCCGCTGAGCGGGGGGGGGTCACCGAATCGGTGCTCCGCAAGTCCCTGGCCATGGTCCTCAAAATCGGAGCCTCACGCCTGCGTGAGATTGAGGCCGACCTCCCGCTGGTACGGATCGGCCTCGATTCCCTGATGGCGCTGGAGCTGCGCAACCTCCTGGAAGCCAGCGTGGGCGTCACGGTGCCCCTGGCCCTGATTCTCCACGCGGGAACGAGCATCGCGCGTCTGGCCGACCACCTTCTGGGTGAGCTGCCCGAGTCCGAATCGGAGGACGTAGAAGACCAATGGGAAGAGGGATCCGTATAGGCGGCGAGTCCGCGCCGCAAGTACGATTTAGCTCTGTCCCGTCCAAGCGGAGTCTTCCCGCGCCGCATTGGCTTGAGCGGCCCGAGAGTCGTAGTAGAAAAAGGACTCGATGAGGACATGGACTCTCATAATTTACTGGCCCATCTGCGCTTGTTAGGAGTTCAGGTCTGGGCTGAGGCTGGGCAGCTCCGCTACCGCGCGCCGAAAGGCACGCTCTCGCCTGAGCTGCTCGCGCAGCTCTCGGCGCAGCGGGATATGCTGCTGGCGATCCTCGATGTCGACATGGTCGAGCAGCCAGTTCATTTGTTGATCAAGATGTCCTATGGCCAGCGAGCGCTGTGGTTTCTAAACCAGGGCTGGCCCGACAGCAGCGCCTACAATGTCTCCGTCGCCCTGACTCTGCGGGGAGCGCTATCGGTGCCGGCGCTCCAGCGCGCGGTACGCCGGCTTGGCAACTGGCATCCGCTGCTGCGCGCCAAGGTCGATGACCAGGGGGACGGCCCGGCGCTACGGGTCGATCCGCGGCGCCGCCTCGAGCTGGCGGTCGTGGAAGTGGCGACCTGGAAGCCTGGCGTGCTGCACGCTCACGTGCAGACCGAGGCCGCGCGTCCGCTCGCGCTAAAGGAGCGGGTAGGCCGTCTTTTGCTCTACCGGGTATCTGGCCAGGAGGCCGTCCTTCATCTCTGCTGGCACCACATCGTGGTCGATGGCTGGTCGGTGCGCCTGCTGCTGCGCGATCTGGCAACGCTGTATACGGGAGAGCAGGCAGGGCAGTCCGTGGAGGCACGGACAACCCGCGCCGCCTACGCCGACTTTGTCGCCTGGCAGAAGCGCGTAGTTCATGATCTTGATCCCACCATACGCGGCTCGGCGCAGCGCGATTACTGGCTCGGACGCCTGGCGGCTCCCCTGCCGCGCCTTGAGCTACCGACCGACCTGCCACGCCCTGCCGTACGCAGTGAGCGTGGCGGCGAGGTCCCAGTTACCATCGACCCCGCTCTTACACGGCAGCTACGGGCGCTTGCCACAGAGCAAGAGACCACGATGTTTGCCGTGCTGCTGGCGGGCTTCACCGCGCTTTTGCATCGCTATACGAACCAGGAGGACATCCTAATCGGCACGCCGTACCACGGCCGCAGCCAGGCGCGGTTCGAGCGAATCGTCGGCTACCTGGTCAATACGCTGGTGGTTCGCGTACCAGCGCAGCGTGACCTCTCATTCAGGTCGCTGCTGCGGACCGTGCATGAACGGTCGCGGGAAGCGCTGCTTCACGCTGACTATCCGTTCGCCCTGCTGGTGGAGGAGCTGCACCTTCCACCCGATCCTGGCTACACTCCTGTCTGTCAGGCCATGTTCACGTTCCAGAACTTCGCCGAGCAGGCGCTGCACGGGCTGCTCAGCGACCGAACCGATGTGCCGATGCCCATCGTGTTTGGCCCGGTCGCCGCGTTTCCGCTGCCGCTGGCGCAGCAGAACGGACAGCACGACCTCAGCTGGCTCGCCGTGGACGGCGACGATCGTATCCTGGGAAAATTGAGCTATGCCACGGATCTGTTTGGGCGCGAGACGGTAGTGCGCATGGCCGCTCACCTCACCACCCTGCTGGGGGCGGCGGCGGCGGCACCGGACCTCCCCCTTCACGAGCTAAGCATGCTGCCCGAGACTGAGCGGCACCGGCTGGTCTGCGAGTGGAATCAGACTGCAAGCCCCGTAGAATCAGGGGCCATCCCCGCACGCCTGACCGCTCAAGCGCAAAAGCGGCCTGACGCGCTGGCGATAGTTCACGGCACCGAGCGGCTAACCTATCGCGAGCTGGAGGCGCGGGCCAATCGACTGGCACGGCACCTGCGCACCCTGGGAGTGACGCAAAACCTGCGCGTCGGTCTGTGCTTGGAGTCTGGTACGGATCAGCTGATTGCGCTGTGCGCCATCCTCAAAGCGGGAGGAGCCTACGTCCCGCTCGACCCCGAGTACCCGAGCGATCGGCTGCTCTATATGATAAAGGATGCGGCGGCCCCGGTGCTGATCTCGCGGCAGCGGTTGGCGAGCATGCTTCCCGTCGAGCAAGTGCGCCTGGTTCTGGTTGATGAAGACGCCTCGACCATCGCCCAATACAGCGCCGAGGCGCTACCGGATGAGTCCCAGCCGGAGGATCTGACCTATATCATCTATACTTCCGGATCGACAGGGCAGCCGCGGGGAGCGCTGATCGAACACCGCTCCGTCCTCAACCTGTGGGCAGCAGCGCGCGAAGAGATCTTCGCCCCCCGCCCCGACGGCGCGCCCCTGCAGCTAGCGATGTTTGCGTCGCTGTCGTTCGACGCTTCCGTGCTCTCCTGGCTGCAGCTCCTATCGGGCCATACGGTGCACGTCCTCCCGACCAAGGTCCGCCAGAGCAGCCACTTGCTGGTCCGCTACTGCCGCGAGCATGCGATCGACGTACTTGAGAGCAGGCCATCTCTGTTGCCGCTGCTCGTTGCCGAGGGTCTCATGGAGGGACCTTGGCCGCAGCGGCTGTGGTTTGGCGGCGAGGCGGTCAGCGCTGCGGTCTGGCAAGCGCTGCTCAAAGCCCCGGCGGTTGCATCGTACAATGCGTACGGACCGACCGAGTGCACAGTCGCCGTGACAGTCTGCCGGGTAACTCCTTCGCGCCCGCGTCCCGTCATCGGCCGCCCGCTCCGCAATACCCGAATCTATATCCTCGATCCGTCCGGCCAGCCGGCCCCGATCGGGGTACCTGGGGAGCTATATATTGGCGGACTGGCCGTGGGCCGCGGATATCTTAACCAGCCCGAAGAAACCGCTAGACGCTTTCTCGCTGACCCTTTTTCTGAAACGCCGGGAGCGCGCATGTACCGGACCGGCGATATCGCCCGCTTCCTGGCCGATGGGGACATCGAGTACATAGGCCGCCGGGACGATCAGGTCAAGCTGCGCGGCTATCGCATCGAGCTCGGTGAGATCGAGTCGGCGCTCCGCCGCCACCCGGAGGTGCGAGACTGCGTGGTGGCGCTACGCCATGACCACGGCGCTGAGCCGTGCCTGGTCGGTTATGTGGTCGCGAACACGGACCGTGACATGGAACTCGATAAATCGCTGCTCCGTCGTCACCTTGGCAAGAGCTTGCCCGACTTCATGATCCCTTCGGTGTTCATGCAGCTCGCTGCGCTGCCGCTTACGCCAAGCGGCAAGATCGATCGCAAGCTCCTGCCTGTCCCAGCCGCCGAGTCGGTGGCTGACTCAGCCCCCGGAACACCTATAGAGGAGTTTCTCGCGTCGCTGTGGTGCCAGCTTCTCGGACTGCCCAGCGTAAGTCGTCAGGATGATTTCTTCACGCTCGGGGGCAGCTCCCTGCTCGCGATGCAGATGGTGGCGCACATACGCCGGGAGCTGGACATCACGGTCCCCCTGCAGAGCCTATTATTAAGCCCGCAGCTCGCCACCTTTGCCGAAAAAGTGGACGCAGCGCGGGGGCACGGCGAGTCGCCCCGGGAGGACCCACCGGCCGCACAGACAGTGGCTCAGCCGGGCATGGCGCCGCCGCCGCCGGCAAGCTCGCTGGCGCCGACCAAGGACGCCACCGGGGCTCCGGCTCTTGACTCGGTGCGGATTGAGCTACGGGCGGGAACCAAGCCAGCGCTGTTCCTGGTCCATCCGATCGGCGGCCAGGTCATCTGCTACGCGCGGCTTGCGCCAAAGCTGCCCGCTGCGCAGGCAGTAGTGGGAATCCAGGCGCAATCGGCGCTAAGCCTTGCCGCCGCGACCCTGGAGGAGCTTGCTGCGCTCTACGTGCAAGCTCTGCGCGCCCACCAGCCCGAAGGCCCCTATAAGCTCGGCGGCTGGTCTTTCGGCGGCATCGTCGCCTATGAGATGGCGCGGCAGCTTCAGTCAGCCGGCCAGCTGGTCGAGCTGCTGATCCTGCTCGACAGCTGGCTGCCCTCGCTGATACCTCCGCTACCGCGGGAAGACGCGGCGATTCACCAGTGGCTCCTGCAAGAGTACAGAGCGATGTACGGCGCCCAGCCAGAGCAAAAAGTTGGCCTTACCCTGCCAGCCGGCTCAACCCTCGGGGCGACCACCGCGCCCGACCAGCCCGCCGAGGACGGACTGGGCGAGGTGATTCGAATCTTCAAACGCCACAGTGAGCTGCTCGCCGACTACCGGCCCCTGCCCTACGCCGGACGCACGGTCTATTTGTGCAGCGAGGAGTCTGCTGCATCAGCAACCGCTGACATCCGCAGCGCCTGGCAGAGCCTCTGTCAGCTGCCGATGGAGATCTCAATACTGCCGGGGAACCACTACTCCATTTTGGTCAAGGAGGCTGGGTTATCCATGATTGCCGAGCTCCTGGGCCGCGCTCTTTCGCGGCAGGACTCGCCGTATCGCCGCAAAGCCATACTATGACTGCTAAAGAACTACTCTCCTACCTTCTGCGTCACGGAATTGAACTCTGGGTCGAAGGCGACCGCCTGCGCTACCGGGGCCTCAAGCGAACGCTCCCGCCGCAGCTCATGGCACTCCTCAGGCAGCACAAAGTCGAGCTGCAGGAGCTCTTGCGGGAGCTAAAGAGCAGTGCCACAGTGTCGTTTCCGCTGTCCCAGACGCAAAAAGCCTTCTGGTTCCTCCACCAGCTGAATCCGACCAGCAGCGCCTATAATGGGTGTCTAGCCATCACCTTGCGCGGCGCGGTGTCGACGCCGGCGCTGCACAGGGCCTTCGAGCAGCTCTGTATGCGCCACCCGAGCCTGCGCACCAGTCTGGTGCTGCGTGATGGGCTGCCCTGGCAGAAGGTTGATGCCAAGCCGTCCTGCGTGCTCTCGGTCGTCGATGCCACGCAGTGGACCGAAGGAGCCTTGCACGAGCGCCTGCAAGCTGAGGCGCACCGTCCGTTCGACCTCCTCCGAGAAGCGGCGCACCGGCTTTACCTGTACCAGCGCTCCGCCCAGGAGTCTGTGCTGCTTTTCTGTCTGCACCACATCCACATGGACGGCTGGTCGCTGGGAATCCTCATCCGTGACTTTGGCGCGCTGTACCGCAGCCAGCTGAGCGGCCAGCCGGCGCAGCTGCCCGCGCTGCCGGCGGCCTACTCCGACTTCGTCGCCTGGCAGCAGCACCTGCTGCTCTCGCCCGAGGGCGAGAGTCACACTACCTACTGGCTCGACGACCTGGTCGGCGTGCCCCAGGTGCTGGAGCTGCCTACAGACTGGCCGCGCCCCAACACGCGCAGCGATCGCGGTGCCCGGCTATCATGGGTCATCGACGCGAGCTTGTCTCAGCGCGTAAAGGCGCTCGCTGCCCAAGAGGGGACCACTCTGAATGTCCTGCTCTTTTCGGTGTTTGCTTTACTTTTACACCGCTACAGCGGACAAGAGGAGTTCCTGATCGGCTCACCCTACCACGGGCGCAGCGAGCGACGCTGGGAGAATGTCCTAGGCTGTTTCATCAACAGCCTGGCGTTGCGGGTTCGATTCCCCACCGGTCTTACCTTCCGCGCGCTCCTGCAAGAGGTAAGCGAGCGGTCGCATGCAGCCCTGGCACACGCCGACTATCCATTTCCCTTGCTGGTCGAGCGTCTGCGGCCTCAGCGCGAGCTCAGTCGGACCCCGCTTTTCCAGGTCATGTTCGGCTACGAAAACTTTCAGGGTGCGGACCTGCTCCTCTCCACCTTGGCCGGCACGGCGCAGGCGCCCGAGCTCGACTCTGTCTTCGGCGTGCCGCTGACTCCCTGGAAGCTGAGCCAGCAGGAGGGTCAAGTGGACCTGTCCATGACGGCCACCGAGGCAAACGGGGTCCTGTGCTACTCACTCTCCTACATGACTGATCTGTTCGCGCAGCCGACGATCGAGCAGATGGCGGCGCACTTCGAGCAGCTGCTCCGCTCGGTCACCGAAGAGCCCCATAAATCGATTGCCTCTCTCCCGCTGCTGTCCGCGATGGAGCGCCACCTGCTCCTATCCGAGTATAACGCCACCGCCTCCCCATTCCCCAGCGACCGCTGCGTCCACCAGCTGTTCGAGGCCCAGGTTCAACGCACCCCGGATGCCTGCGCCGTCGTCTTTGCCGGCCGCCAGCTCAGCTACCGCCAGCTCAACTGCCGGGCCAACATCCTGGCCCACCACCTCCGCTCGCTGGGCGTCGGCCCGGAGGTCCTCGTCGGCCTCTGCGTCCAGCGCTCCCCGGAGATGCTCATCGGACTTCTGGCCATCCTCAAGTCCGGCGGTGCTTACGTACCTTTAGACCCCACCTACCCTCCAGCTCGTCTTTCCCTCATGCTCCAAGACGCTGCGCCGAGCGCGGTGCTTGTCCAGCGCTCCCTGCTGAGCCGACTTCCCCAGGTCTCCGCGCCCTGGGTCTTCATCGATGACTTCGCCGAAGCGCCGGCCGCGCACAGGGACAATCCGCCTTCCCTTTCCGCTCCCTCTCACCTCGCCTACGTCATCTATACCTCGGGCTCCACCGGCCGCCCCAAGGGCGTCATGATCGAGCACCGGGGGCTGACCAACTACCTGCACTGGGCAAGTCACGCCTATCCCGTCGCTTCCGGTCAGGGCGTCCCCGTTCACTCCTCCATTGCCTTCGATCTGACCGTCACAAGCCTCTTTATTCCCCTCCTCTCCGGCGGCTTCGTCGTCCTCGTTCCGGAGGAAGACGCCGTGACCGCCCTGGCTTCTCTGCTTGGCACCCGGCGCAACTTCGGCCTAGTCAAGCTTACCCCAGCTCATCTGGACGTCCTGGCCCAGCTGCTCGCCGCGGAGGACCTCTCTGCAAGTACGGGTGCGCTGGTCATTGGCGGCGAAGCACTACTATATGACTCCCTGGCTTTCTGGAAAAAGCACGCTCCAGCCACTCGCCTGCTCAACGAATACGGCCCCACCGAGACCGTGGTCGGCTGCTGCCTGTATGAAGTCCAAGAGCTCGGTCCGTCCGCGACCGTACCCATCGGCAAGCCCATCGCCAATACGGAAATCTTCGTTCTTGATCCTCACTTGCAGCTCCTTCCCAGGGGGGCGGTCGGGGAGCTGTACATCGGAGGGGTGGGCGTGGCCCGCGGCTATCTCAATCGCCCCGAGCTGACGGCAGAGAAGTTCATTCGCAATCCCTTCTCCTCGGACCCGACCTCGCGCTTATATAAGTCAGGCGACCTGGCGCGCTTCCGCTCCGACGGCAACCTCGAGTTCCTGGGCCGCATCGACCACCAGGTCAAGCTACGCGGCTTTCGCATCGAGCTGGGCGAGATCGAGTCCGTTCTGTCTGCCCAGCCCGAGGTCCGCGACTGCGTCGTGCTCGCCCGCGAAGACACCCCCGGTGATAAGCGGCTGATTGCCTATGTGGTCCCCCAGCCGGACCAGCAGCCGAGCAGTACCCTCTTAAGCGAGCACCTGGCGAACAAGCTCCCGGCTTACATGCTTCCGGCGGCGTTTGTTTTTCTCGAAGCGCTCCCGCTGTCGCCCAACGGCAAGCTCGATCGCGCCGCCCTGCCCGCCCCGTCCTACGAACGCAGCACTGACGATTTCGCGCGCCCGCGCACCCCCGTTGAGCAGGCCCTGGCCGACATCTTCGCCCAGATACTTCACCTTGAGCGCGTCGGGATTCACGAAAACTTCTTCTCCTTGGGCGGCCACTCCCTGCTCGCCACCCAGGCCGCCTCGCGCGTCCGCGAGACCCTCGGCGTGGAGCTCGCGGTGGCGGCTCTGTTTGCCGCACCGACCGTGGCAGGTCTTTCGGCCGCCATCGCCATCCGCGGAGGCACCACTCCGACCCAGGATATGCCTCCGGTGGCGCAGTTACCGCGCGACGCTCCTCTTGCATTGTCCTTCGCCCAGCAGCGCCTATGGTTCCTCGAGCAGCTCGATCCCGGTCTGCCGCTATACAACATCCCCGCTGCCCTCCGCCTGCGCGGGCCGCTCGACCGCGAGTGCCTGCGCCTCGCCCTGCAAGGGATCGTCAGCCGCCACGAGGCCCTACGCACCACCTTTTCCAGCGCCGAACCCGAGCCTTTCCAGGTCATCCACCCAGCGCCCTCCGGCTGGCCGCTGCCGCTGCTCGATCTTTCAGCGCTGCCCCCCTCGGCTCGCGAAGCAGAGCGCAGCCGCCTGGCCGAGCAGGAGGCGCGGCGGCCCTTCTCCCTTGAGCACGGACCGCTCCTGCGGACGACCCTCGTGTGCCTGTCTGAGCAGGAGCATGTCCTGCTCTTTACCTTGCACCACATCATCTCGGACGGCTGGTCGCTGGGCGTCCTTTTCCGCGAGCTCAGCGCCCTCTACACGGCCTTGCGCGAGCGCCGGCCCGCCGACCTTCCCGCGCTGCGCGCCCAGGTCGCCGATATTGGCGCCTGGCAGCGTCAACTCCTCCAAGGCGAGCGGCTGCAGCAGGCGCTCGCCTACTGGAAGCGGCAGCTTGCCGGCTGTCCGCCTGTGGAACTTCCGACCGATCACCCGCGCCCTCCGGTGCCAAGCTACCGTGGCCGCATCCTGACCTTCAGCCTGGACCCGAGCCTCGGTCGGGCGCTCAAGACGCTGGCGCAGTCGCAGCAGGCTACCCTGTTTATGACCCTGCTCGGCTCCTTTGCTCTTTTGTTGTCACGCTACAGCCAGCAGACCGATATCGCCATCGGCTCGCCCACGGCTGGCCGTATCTGCACCGAGATGGAGCCGCTCATCGGCTGCTTCGTCAACACCCTGGTCCTGCGCACCTCTCTAGACGATAGGCTGAAGTTCCGCGAGCTGCTTGCGCGGGTGCGCCAGAGCTGCCTGGACGCCTATTCCCATCAGCAGCTCCCCTTCGAGCGCCTGGTCGATGAGCTCCACGTGACCCGCGACCGCAGCCGCAACCCGCTGTTCCAGGTCATGTTCCTTCTGCAGAACGCTCCGCTCGACGAGCTCCGCCTGCCGGACCTGGAGAGCTCCTATGTGCTTGTGCATCAGCAGACTTCCAAGTTCGATCTGACGCTCTCTGTAGAGGAGCAGCCCGACGGCGGCCTGTCCGGTGCGTTCGAGTATGCGACCGACCTCTTCGAGCCGACGACGATCGAGCGCATGGCGGGGCACTACGCGCGGCTGCTGCGGGAAATCGTCGAGCACCCGGACCTGCCGATCGCCGAGCTTCAGCCAGTAACCGATGGCGAGCGGCTGCATGTAGTTCCGCAGCCGCGGCCGCAGCCCGGACAGTCGGTCTTGCACGAGCCATTGCCCGCCAAGCTCCCCGACCACACGCTGCCGGCACGCTCCTACGCGCGGAGTCCAGAGCCTCTGGCCGCCCCGCGCACGCCGCTCGAACAGACCCTGGTCGAGCTCTTTGCGCAGCTCCTTCACCACGACCGGATCGGCATCCACGACAGCTTCTTCGCGCTCGGGGGTCACTCTCTGCTCGCGGTGCGGCTGTCGGCGCAGCTCGCCCGGCGCACGGGTCGGGCGCTGCCGCTGTCGACTCTGTTCCAGCATCCCACGGTTGCCGGGCTGGCCGCGGTGCTTGAGGATCGGGCCGCGGCCTTGCCGCACCAGACGGTGCTCGCGCTCCAGCCGGGAGGCAGCCGGCCGCCGCTGTTCTGCGTCCATCCGGTGGGCGGCAACGTCCTTTGCTATGGGGAGCTGGCCCGCGCGCTGGGGACCGGGCAGCCGGTGTACGGGGTGCAGGCCACGCCGGTCGCGGCCGGCGATGAAGAGCCGCCCGAGACCCTGGAGGCCGTGGCGAGCCGCTATGTAACCGCCCTCCGCCAGGTGCAGCCCGCGGGGCCGTATCAGCTGCTCGGCTGGAGCCTGGGCGGCGTGCTCGCGTTCGAGATGGCGCGCCAGCTGCACGAGGCCGGTCAGCGGGTCGCGCTGCTGGCGCTCCTCGACTCCGCGGCGCCGGCTCCGCAGCAGCGGGCGGAGCTGCACGCCGCGCTCTCCGAGCCGGCGCTGCTGCAGTGGTTCCTCACCGACCTGACCCGCCAGCGAAACGACGCGACCGCTGCGCTCCCGGACGAACGGCCGACCGACCTGCGCGCGGCGCTGCCCCTTCTGAGCAGTCAGGGACTCCTGCCGAGCAATAAAGAGGAGGCCCAGCTGGCGGCGCTCTATGCGCTGTTCCGCCGCAACCTCCGGTTGGCGATTGATTATCGGCCCGGCCCCTATGAGGGACCCGTGCTGCTGCTGCGGGCCGCCGCAAGCCCCGCGGCGCCGGACCTCGGCTGGCAGAGCCTATGTAGCTGCGCCCTGGAGCTTGTCGAGCTGCCCGGCGATCACTACACCACTCTGTCGCCCGCCAACGTGGGCACCGTGGCCCGCCTCCTCTGCGCGCGGCTCCTCGGCAGCGAGCCAAACGACCCCACCTGAGCGGAGGCGCGCGGCGCCTCACCCGTGCTTGATGATCCGCTCGAACTCGGCCCACGAGATGCGGCCGTCCTGGTTCGCGTCCACCCGGCCGAGGATCCCCGAGACCCAGCTGCTGCGGGTAAAGAGGTTGCCGATCTCGGCGTCCTCAAGGAGCTGCTTGAGCTCCTCTGCGGCGATGCCGTCCTCATCCGGATCGTAGTGGGCGAAGGCCCGCTTGTAGTCGCCGCCGTAGCTGTCGCGCACGAGCGCGGCGATCTTGGTCTTCAGCTCGTCGATGTCCTCGTTGAGGTCGGTCGCGATCGGGGGACGGAGGCTCTTGTCGTCATCACCGGCCCCCGGCGCCAGGCGATCGGCGGCACCGGTTGCGGAAGGGTCTTTGTCGGTCGGATTCATGGTCTACCTCTATCGTGGCGGCCTGAGTCGCATTCTTACTTAATATACACCGCGTGACTTTGCAGAATTTTCGGCACCGGCACAAATTCTTGCCACCGCGACGGGATTACGCGGCGCCTTGGCCGCCGCGCTCCCGGCATGTGAATTGCTCTTGATTCGGACCGAGCGGACGGTCTGGGCAGACCGCCTGCCAGTTGGGAGGGATCGGATCATGGCAACCAAGTGGCTACTCCTTGCACTATGTCTCGATGCCGCTGCTTGCGCGGCGAGCCCGGGCACGCGCCCCGACCAGAACAGTCTCCTTGGTCACGAGGAGGCGGCGCGGCAGCACGAGGCCGCGGCCCGCGAGCTCGTCGTTCACCCCACGCCCGATGTCATCAAGCAGTGGAAATCGCACATGAAGCTGGCCAGCCAGCACCACGCCGCGGCGCAGAAGCTGCAGGCGGCCGAGCAGCACGCCTGCGCGGGTCTCAGCCAGCAGGAACGGCAGCTGAATCCTTTTGGCGCGCCGGCGGATATCGAGGGCGTGGATCTGCTTTATGAGGGCTTCTCGCTGCGCAGCGGCGGCGCTCCCGAGGTCGGGGCGGCCGTGCGGCTCCGGCCGAGCAGCGGGGTGACCCGGCAGTGGCTGCAGCGGCTCGTCGACTGCCACCAGGCGCGGCACGCGACGCTCGGCTACCCGCTGCCGCACATGGCCGAGTGCCCGCTCATGAAGGGCTCCGTGGCCGCGGTCAGCACCCCGGCCGGCGGGCTGGCCATCGCCATCCGCTCCGACGATCGCGACGTCGCCGCCGAGATCGTAAGGCGCCTGGAGACCCTGGCCGGAGTGCGCCAGCAGGTCGCCCAGAAGTTCGCGCCGGCGTTCGTGGAAGTCGCGGCCGCGCGCTGACCGCGTCAGATCCGCTCAGTGGGCAAGGCCGCACGGCACGGCCGCACGGCACGGCCGCGCAGAAGCCCTCAGCGACTGCAGCCATCAAGCCGCAGCATCCGTGCTAAGATGGCGAACATGGAGCAGTCTGCCGGTGAGCTGGATCTGGTCGATGAGCTGGTCAGCGTCTTCCTCCGGCTTGCGCAGGGCGACTTCACTGTACGGCTGGCGCGCAACTTCACCCGCGACCGCGCCGACACCCTGGCCTACTCGGTAAACCTCATGTCCGAGCAGCTCGGCCGGCTCGTCGCCGAGCGCGAGCAGAGTCGCCTGGCGCTGGAAGAGGGAGTCGCCCGCCTCAGCGAGCACTTCCTCTCGCTGGCCGGCGGCAACTTCCAGGTGCAGGCGCGGCGCAGCGGCACCGGCGATCCGCTGGACACCCTCGCCTACCTGTTCAACAACATGGCGGCCGAGGTCGGCGACGCCTTCGCCGAGATCGACCGCCAGCGCAAGCTCCTGGCGGTGGCGCTCGCCCAGGCCCAGGAAGCAAACCGCCTCAAGAGCGAGTTCCTCGCCAACGTCTCCCACGAGCTGCGCACGCCGCTCAACGCGATCATCAACGTCCCCGAGGTCCTGTCGGCCGACTATCAGCAGGCCACCGTCTGGCACTGCGCCCAGTGCGGCAGCGACTTCCAGTCCGATGAGGACATAACCAGCGCGACCGCCCCCGAGTCCTGCCCCGACTGCCGCCACCCGATGCAGGCGGCGCGGCGCATGGTGTGCCTGGGGAATCCGGAAGAGCACCACCATTTCCTACAGCGGATGCAGCAGCAGGGAAAGCACCTGCTCCTGCTCGTAAATGACCTGCTCGATTTCTCCCGCGTGCAGGCCGGCAAGACGCGGCTCCAGCTGCGCCCGGTCGGGATGGGGCAGATCCTCACCCAGGTGAGCGACGCGGTGGGCCACATGGCGACGAGCCGCGGCGTCGCCCTGCACATCCCGACGCCCGCTGCGGACCTCACGATCGAGGCGGATCCGGTCAAGCTGATTCAGATCTTCCTCAACCTCCTGGGCAACGCGATAAAGTTCACCCCGCGCGGCGGCCGGATCGCGGTCGCGCTGAGCGGTTGTGACGAGCACGGCGTCCCCTCCCTGCAGGTCGAGATCAGCGACACCGGCGTGGGCGTCCCGGCCGAGCACCTGCAGGATATCTTCGAGGGCTTCCGCCAGGTCGACGGCAGTCACACCCGCGAGCACGGCGGGGTCGGGCTCGGGCTCGCCCTGACCAAGCAGCTGGTCGAGCTGCACCACGGCCGCATCTGGGCCGAGAGCACGCTCGGCAGCGGCAGCAAGTTCACCTTCATCATTCCGCGGCAGCAGCCCGCGCCCGCCAAAGACCTGGCGGCCAACGAACGCTGAGGAGTAGCGCATGCTCGAAGTGGACACCACGAAGTGGAAGGCAGTCGGAGCGACCTCCAACACCAAGTACTTCGAGGTCGCGCCGGATATCCTGGCCGCGGTTCCCGACAAGGGGAGCTCGGATGACGGCGAGTCGGCGCGCGCCAACCAGAGCTTCCAGAACAGCTACTGGCACAAGGCGGGCCACGGCGGCGTGGTGCTGGTCTTTTTCGATCGCATGGTCTCGCAAGACAAGGACGCCCGCCGCGTCTACCAGCGCGAGCTCGATCTGAAGGTCATGCGCGCCACCGCCCTGGTCGGCGGGAGCCTGATCGGGCGGGCGATGATCTCGTTCTTCCTGGGCATCAGCAAGCCGCAGTGCCCGGTCAAGCCCTTCGGCGATGTGCAATCGGCCATCGAGTGGGCGCGCCAGATCAACCGCGAGGCAGAGCAGCGCGCTCGCGCCTGAAGCGTAGGCAGTGCGTACGTCAGAGCGCAGGAAAGATCCCGCGCACGGTCAGCTTGGACAGCGCGAGCAGCAGCCGCGTTCGATCGACAGGCTTGGTGATGAGCTCATCCCCGCCGGCATCGATCAGCTCCTGGCGCTGGTAGCGCGCCTCGTAGGCCGTGACAAACAGGATCGGGCAGTCGACGACCTGCGCTTGCGCATAGGTGGGCACGGGCTTTGGGTAGCGGCCCTTGAGGATCTGGGTGATCTGGATCCCGTCGAGCTCCGAGCCCTGGAGCTGAATGTCCATGAGGATCAGGTCGAACTTGGACGCCCGCAGCCGGGCAAACGTCTCGCGCGCGTTCACCGCCCGCGCGAGCTCGTACTGCGAGCGGAGCATGAACTCCGTAACCTCCCAGTTCGGGTCTTCATCCTCGACATAAAGGACCCGCGGCTTGGGGTCGCGGCTCCCTCGCTTGTCGGGAGCGCGCAGGCGCTGCAGTGCCATACCTACCTCCCCGCCAGGCGGGCAGCGTGCGGCGCTTCGACGACAATGATCAAGGGAGGCTTTTTCACTTTCAGGCTCAATTTATCATGCAGGGCCACCGCGGCCGACGAAAAAAGTGGTTAATTCGGGGCTAGGTTTTTGTGCTACATGCACGGGCCATGCGACCCATATGTATACACCAGAGTTTGAATCTTTCGCGCCGCGCATCCAATCAGAGCCGGGCCTGCTCCCTTCCCATTTTCTGGCTGCTCGGGCTTGTGCTCTGGGCCCTGCCGGCCGCCGGTCTCGCCCAGGGCAGCGTGGCGCCGCTGCCGGTGGCCCCAGGGGCCGAGGCGCTCGGGCGCGGCGGGGCGTTCGCCGCCAAGGCCGACTCGCCGCTGGCGCTTGAGTACAACGTCGCGGGCCTCGCGCAGCTCCGCGGCACCCAGGTGCTGGTCGATGGGCAGCTCTTTTTACCCAACGAGGGTACGCCCTGCATCGACTACTATCAGCGCGACCGCCAGCGCCCCTGCTATGGCGGCCTGGTCGCCGCCAGCACCGACTTCGGGGTGCTGCGGCGCTGGACCTTCGCGGTCGGTCTCCGGCTGCCGGCGCTGGTGACCGGGTACGGACTTTATCTGCCGACGGTTCAGGATCCGGGCGGCGGCGCTCTTTTGTGGCCGCGCGCGCTGCTGCTGTCACCCTCGGTGGCTGTGGCGGTGCAGGCGCATCCGCGGCTGGCCGTGGGGCTGCTCCTCGAAGATGCGATGGGTCTGGTCCTCATCCCTTGCCCGACGACCACGGGCGCGCTCGCGGCGGCCGACTGCCCAAGGTCGCGGGTCGCCGAGCAGAGCCTGCTCAATCCGGTCGTGCAGCTTGGGCTGCTCGGGAACCTGGGCAGCGCGACCTCGCAGGTCCTGCTCGCGGCTTCGCTGCGCAGCGCTCCGAACCTGGGGCGCGAGCCGATCTTCGCCGCGCCGCGGCTGGTCAGCCTGCCGTGGACCGCGCGGGCCGGGGTCCGCTACCTGCGCCGGCGCGCCACCGGACAGCCGGTGGCCGATGTGGAGCTCGACGGAGTGGCGCAGCTGTGGATGCCCGACCATATAGACGCGGGGCAGGGACAGAGTCGCAGCAGCCTGGGTCTGCGGCTCGGGGCCAGCTATCACGTACAGCTGCAGCACGCGGTGGTGGTCGGCCGGCTGGGCCTGCTCTTTGACGGCTGGCTCGGCCAGCCGACGACTGACTCCGACTACGCGGCGTTTGGCGCCCCGGTGGAGTATGCGGCGGACGCGCGGCAGGTGTATGTCCTTGGCGGAACCTTCGGGGTCGGCGTCCAGACCCGCTATCTGGACGTGGACCTGGGCTACGGCTATCAGAGCCAGCTGACCCGCCTGCCCGCCGGGGCCGCCGATCCGCTGGGCCTGCAGAGACCCGCGGGGAGCCACTTGTTGTCGCTCAGCCTCCTACTCCGCCTGGGCGCCGCGGCTGGGGTCGGGCGCGCCAAGGACCGGCCCGGAAGCTACATCAGGCCAGGGATGACAGACGGATGACAGATGGATGACAGATGGATGACAGAACGGCCGGGACGCGCCGCTTGCCGTCGGCGCCGTCCCCGCGCGGCTAGAACCACTTGTTCTATGCGGGGTCGCCGTGTCGCGTCGCTGTAGCGCGAGCCACGCGCGCTCTGTATCCACATCATATCCAGCTTTTCAGCTAGGCTTGGGCTGGGAGCGCAGCCAGGCGCGGGCGCTCTCTACATCGTCGAAGTTATTGAACACGAGCTCCGTGTTATTGACCTTGGTGACGATGTACTTAAGGGACAGCCGCGCCACCGCGGCCTTGGGCGAGACGAGCGCGACCCAGCGCATGCCGGCCGCCGCCGCCCGCGGGTGCCAGTCTTGATTGGTCCACTGCTGATCCGCCAGCGTAACTGGACCCAGGAGCCGACAGTCCCCCAGCCACCGGCTCGCTCTTTTGCGCTGCAGCAGCTCGATCCCGACATTGAACCCGGCGCGGTACTCCTCTCCCTCGGCGTAGCACTTCCACTCCAGGCACACAGCCTGAATCGATTCATCAAAGCGGACAATTATCGAGCGGTTGTCAAAGTAGATCACTGCCATCTCCCGGCGACGGTGCGGGTTCGTGATACTGGAGCTCCGGGTCGCGGAAGCGCTCGCCCGGCTCGGGAACGTCGATGGTGGGATTGTTCTCTTCGATGCTGCCGGTACCATAGGTGGAAGAGACCAGGCTGATGGCGCGCAGCGTCCGCTTGAGCCGCTCGATGCCGCCCCCGTCGTCTTCCCCCCAGGCGGCAAACAGCTGTCCGGCGCGCTCCATTACCTGCTCCGGGGTCTGCGGCCAAGGAGCGGGCTGAAATCGCGTAAACGATCTGGGGAACACAACGTAGGCAATGCGCAGCGTGGCGTCTACCCCGCCGTTCTTCGGACTCGGATTCACGCCAAGCTCTTTGGCGACGCGGATCGACGCCTCGCCGAGCTTGTACGCGGGACCGACATCGGCAAATACACCGCCGCAGGATTTCCCGGTCTTCATGTCATACACGACGACGTAGTCGCCAAGGTTCACGCCGAGGCCGAGGCGCCCGATGTCGGACTTGGGATTATCGACTGTGTAGAGCCGGCTTGGAAACGCGATGAACGGGACCGTCTCGGAGTTTACGTAACGGCGCGGGTTGGCGTCGTCTTTGATGCGGGCATCCACGAGTGTGGTGGGAGAGACGTAGTACCCCGGCGCCGGATCGCCGGGCCCCTGGAGTACCGGCACCTTGTTGCGCGTCACCACTCCGAACCAGCGCTCACCGTCGTGCGCGTTGGCCAGGTAGTCGAGGCCCTGGTTCTGCGGGTGGTAGGTGTGCGGGCTGCCGTCGCCATCGACCGCCATGCCGCTCACATAGACGAGCGGACCGTCCGCGGCCTCCTCGTCCCGCCATACATGGTTGCCGCGCCTGGTCTGCGCAACTGGAATCATGCCCATGAGTCCTCCTTGGTCCGCGAGCGCGGATAGCGCTGAGTGATCTCGCCGGGGCTCACGCCATGCAGGTGTGAGCGGCAGCTGAAACAGAGTCGCCACTAGGGTTTCACGGGCCCCCAGTCTTGTCAAACTCCGCTGGGTGACCCCTATTTCCCAGCTGGCTCTTGGGACTAGAACTTGAGGCGATCGACCTCACCCGCCATGAAGTCGTCTCCGAGGTGGGCGTAGCGCATGGTCTCGGCGATGCTGGCGTGCCCGAGGATCTTCTGCAGCGCCACCAGGTTGCCGCCGCTCATGATGTAGTGGCTGGCGAAAGTGTGGCGCAGCACGTGCCAGGGGTGCGCGAGCGGCCGCAGCCCCGCCGCCTGGCTGAGCTCGGGCAGCCCCAGGAGGTCGCGCGGCGCCCCCGGACGCGGCCCCTGGCTCGTAATCACCGGGAAGACAAGGCCGAGCTGCCGCGGCACCTCGGCAAGCCATGGCGTCAAGACTGGGAGCGTCTCCGCAGGTATCCGCAGGTGCCGCGCCTTGCCGGACTTGGGCAGCGCCTTGAAGCTGCGGGCGACGGTGAGGCGCCGCCCTGCCAGGTCGAGGTCCTGAAGTCTGAGCCCGAGCAGCTCACCCCGCCGCAGCCCAAGGTGAAGCGCCAGGTGGACGGCGGCGTGCAGACACCTGTCGGCCGGGCTTTTCGGCGCGCGCTGTCCCGCCAGCGTGAGCAGCGCCGCCACTTCGCCGCGGCTCAGGTACTCAACGGAGTGCGCCGCCGCCGGCCGCTCGACCCCAAGCACCGGGTTCTGGGATACGAGCCCGAGCTTCACCGCCCAGCTGTACATCGCCGACAGGAACGCCAACGTCACCCGCACCGAAGCCGCGGCGTAGTCCTTGGCGATGGCGGCGCGCATCCGGTCGAGGTGATGCAGCCGCACCGCATCGGCGCGGAGGCTCCCGAGCAGCGGCAGCGCGCGCCGCAGCCCGACCTGCGCGTGGCTGCGATAGGCCACCGGGTCCTTGATCCGGGGTCGGCTGTACTCGGCAAGGAACCGCTCTGCCAGCTGCGCTACAGTCGGCGCATCGGGCTCGGGCTCGGGGATTCCGAGCTGCCCGCGCGCCACGCGGCCTTCGATCTCCAGCAGGTAGCGGCGCGCCAGCTCGTGGGTCGGCTGGTGGCTGGCCCGCATCCGGCGCACGCCGTCGGCATCCTTGTAGCGGACGTACCAGCGCGTCCCCCGTCGCACAATGTCGCCCATGGCTTCGAGCCCCCCGGTCGCATCGTACCATGGCTCCGCTATCTTTTGGTCGTATCCTCCTTGTATCCACTTCCGCGGTGCAGGTTCTCGACGAGGTATTAGGAGGCTCGTCTTTCCGGCGATCGGTCAGCGCGGGAAGTGTCCGATATCATTCAGGTTGCGCGGGCCGCGTCTTGGAACCACTTGTTCTATGCGGGGTCGCCGTGTCGCGTCGCTGTAGCGCGAGCCACG
>DAOMZC010000031.1:0-19621 GCA_035437965.1 Pseudomonadota bacterium | reverse complement strand
CGCCGGAGCGGGCTGCGAGGGCGGCGGCGAGGGCCAGGTGAGCGGGACGCTGTTCGTGCGCGGCTGCGCGGCCTACGACCCGGCGACGCCGGGCAGCCACGAGGTGCCGAGCCCGCTGCCGAGCTACGTCATGAACCCCGAGTTCTTCTTCGCCGAGGTCGAGCTGTCGACGCGCCTGAACCCGCCGGAGGATCCGACGGGCATCACCCGCCTGCAGCTGCGCCTGCAGCGCAGCTCACACAAGGCGGAGCGCGCCGACGTCTTCGAGCTCCTCGTCTATGACGTGGACGGTCTGCCGGCGCGGCAGGCGCAGGCGCTCGCCCGCGGCGAGGGCGGGGTCCCGATCACGCCGCCGCCGCTCGACCAGACGCCGGTGCCGCCGCCCCCGGCCCCGGACTCTACGGTGCGGGCGGCGCTGCGCCTGCACGGCAGCTGCAAGTACCCGGTGGTCTCGCCGCAGCTGCGCGGCTTTGTCCGCTTCTCGGAAATCGGCACCCGGCCGGGCGACATGCTGGCCGGCGAGTTCAGCGTCGCGATCGAGGATCTGCGCGCCCAGCGCGAGCAGGGCAGCCCGCCCGCGAGCGTCGACGTCGCCGGCGCCCTCACCGGCAGCTTCCGCTTCCCCATCCGCTACGGCCCGGCCTCCGGCGCGCTGTAGCGCCCCTCAGTTGGGGCCGTACAGGCTTCCGCGCGGCGGCGCCCACGACGACGGCTCGGCGCCGGACTCGGCCTGGAACACGGTCTCGGCAGCGGCCTTCTTGGGGGTGGATTCAAACAGGGTGCCGAGAAAGCGCGCCGCCCGCTGCACCTTCGGCAGCGCTGCCAGGCGCCGGCAGAGTCGCACCGTCCCGTAGACCAGGAGCCCGCCCGCGACCGCGCCGGCCAGCTGCCATGAAACTGCCTGCTTGCGCTGGTGGTTCTTGCTCATCTGCAGCTCCGTTTTGCGCGGCCACGATCCCGCATCGCAAGGTCAAAAGCTCACTCGGTCAGTCAAATCGCAACATCAGGGGCGCCGTCAGCGACGCCATCAGCGGTGCCATCAAAAGATAAGTACCGCGGTAAGCGCCGCGGCCAGCAGCGCCAGCCCCAGGCCAATAAGCAGGAGCACGGTGAGCGGCAGGTTGACCAGCCGCTCCAGCGCCGACCGCGGCTGCGGCGCCTTTCGGGGCTCGCGCGGGGTCAGGCGGTCGGCCGAGCTCACCTGCGAGTCGGCGGCGGGCGCCGGGCCCTGACCGCTCTTCCACTCCGGCGCCAGGCCCTGCCCGCTCGACGGGGCCGCGCCCTGCCCGCTCGCTCGCGGCGCCGGCCCCTTGTCGGGGACGGTGATCTTGGCCGCCTGGGCGATCGCCTGCAGTTTGTCGCCCAGCACGTTGGGCGCGGCGCCGCTCAGCATGTCGACGATCGCCTGCTTGGCGTTGATGACCGGCAGCGCCATCGACACCGGCAGGTTGGGCAGCGGCGCGTTCTGGTTGCCCACCGAGCGCACCGCCGGCGGCGGCTGGGTCGGCGGCGGCGGCGGGGCCTTGCGCGGCCCGGCCTCGTCGTTCTGGGTCGGCCCGTCCTCGCCGTCCTCCAGCTGCACTTCGTCGTCGCCGACCGCGGCGTAGTTCTCGGCCAGGTTGGACGCCGGATCGTGCGAGCTGCCCGGATCTGTAAGCTCGCCCGCCTCGATGCGGCGGATGAGGTCCTCCTGCTCGCGCACCTGGTCGGCAAAGTTCGTCTCGATGAACCGCGAAAGGTCCATCGCCGAGCCGCGGACGCCGCTGCGCCGCATCGCCAGCTCCAGGGCCTCCTGCATCGCCTCGGCGGTGGCGAAGCGGTCATCGCGGTTCTTGGCGAGCGCCTTGAGGATGACCGCGGCGATCTTCTCCGACACGCTCGGGTTGACGCTGCGCGGGTCGGGGACCTCGCACTTGATGATCGCCTCGTAGGTCTCGAACGTGTTGGCGCGGCGGAACAGGCGCCGCGAGGTGCACAGCTCGAACAGGATGATGCCCAGGGCGAAGATGTCGGTGCGGCGGTCGAGCTGCTCGCCGACGCACTGCTCCGGGCTCATGTAGGCGAACTTGCCCTTGACCATGCCGGCGCGGGTGCGGGTGGCGCGGCCCTCGGCCTTGGCAATGCCGAAGTCGACGACCTTGACGAACCCCTCGTAGGTGAGCAGCAGGTTCTGCGGCGAGACGTCGCGGTGGATGATGCCCATCTCGGAGCCGTCGGGCAGCTTGGTCTCGTGGGCGTGGTGGAGGCCGGCGCAGGCCTGGGCGATGATGCCGCACGCCACCCCCTGCGGCACCTCGCCGAGGCGCTGGGTGGCGAGCTTGCCGACCTGGGCGACCGACAGGCCCGAGACGTACTCCATGGCGATGAAGTACTGCTTCTCGAACTCCCCGAGCTCCAGGACCTGGACGATGTTGGAGTGCGACAGCCGGGCGTTGATCCGGGCCTCATCCAGGAACATCTGGATGAACTCCTGATCGTTGGCCATCTGAGACAAGAGGCGCTTTACGACGACCAGCTTGGAGAAGCCATCGGACCCGCCCATGCGGGCCAGGTAGATCTCGGCCATCCCGCCGGTAGCCAGGTGCGCGAGCAGCTCATACTTGCCAAAATGCGGGCTGAACTCCAGCGGGTCCAGAAGCTAAACCTCCATGATCTCAGCCTGCTTCTTGTCGGCAATGGCGTCGATTTTTTCGATCGCCTTGTCGATGACAGTCTGGATCTTCTTGTAGCCGGCTTCGAGGGCGTCCTCGGTGATCTCGCTGTCTTTTTTGGCCTGCTCGAGCAGCTCGCGGGCCTCGCGGCGGCAGTTGCGCACCGCGACGCGGGCGTCCTCGCCGATGCGCTTGACCACCTTGGTGAGCTCCTTGCGGCGCTCCTGGGTCAGCGCCGGGATCGGCAGCCGCACCACGTCGCCGTCGGAGCTCGGGTTGATGCCGAGGTTGGCGTCGCGGATCACCTTCTCGATGTCGGGGATGAGGCGCTTCTCCCACGGCTTGACCACGATGAGCCGCGGATCGGCGACACTCACCGACGCCACCTGGTTGAGCGGCGTCGAGGTGCCGTAGTAGTCAAGGCGCACCGAGTCGAGCATCGAGGTGTTGGCGCGCCCGGTGCGAACCTTGCCCAGGTCGCGCGCAAAGGACTCCATGGCCTTGCCTATGTCGTCGTCAAGGCTGCTTAGGACCTCGCTTACCATGCTATTAAATCCTCTCTTGCTATCGATTTTTTTTCAAGGCGCCTGCGCGGTGGTGCCGGCGGCGCGGCAACCTGCCGAGGAGGAGGAGCCGAGCGCGGCTACTCGACGCGGGTGCCGATGGTCAGGTCCCCAGAAATGACCCGACCAATATTTCCGCGCTGATACAGGTTGAACACGATGACCGGGAGCTTGTTGTCCCGGCACAGGGCGATGGCCGTCGAGTCCATGACCTGGAGGTTTCGCTGCAGGACCTCCAGGTAGGTGACGTTCCTGAAGCGCACCGCGTCGGGGTTGTGCACCGGGTCGCGGTCGTAGATGCCATCGACCTTGGTCGCCTTGAGGAGCACGTCGGCGTGGATCTCCATCGCGCGCAGGGCGGCGGCGGTGTCGGTGGTGAAGTACGGGTTGCCGGTGCCGGCGGCGAAGATGACGACCCGCCGCTTCTCCAGGTGGCGGATGGCGCGGCGGCGGATGTAGGGCTCGCACAGCTCTTTCATCTCGATGGCCGACAGCACGCGCGTGGGCAGCCCGAGCCGCTCGATCGCGTCCTGCATGGCCAGGGCGTTCATCACCGTGGCCATCATGCCCATGTAGTCCGCCGAGGCGCGGTCCATGCCGTGCTTGGTCGACGCCGAGACGCCGCGGAAGATGTTGCCGCCGCCGACGACCAGTGCCACCTCGACGCCCTGGGCGTGCACTGCCTGGATCTCCTCGGCCAGGCGGTGCAGGGTCGCCGGATCGATGCCGAACTGGCCCGCGCCCATGAGCGCCTCGCCCGACAGCTTGAGGAGAATCCGCTTGTAGGCGGGCCGCACTTCGGTTGCCGCCGGCGGCGCTGGTCCAATCTGCGTCGCGGTCATCGCGTGCACCCCGCTGTCCTCACTAGGCCTTCCCGCTGGACGCTGCGACCTGGTCGGCCACATCCTTGGCGAAGTCGACTTCCTTCTTCTGCAGGCCCTCGCCGAGCGCGTAGCGGGTGAAGCGCCGCACGGTGATCTTCTCGCCGGTCTTGGCCGAGATCTCGAGCATCAGGGTGCGGATGTCCTTGGTCGGATCCTTTACGAACTCCTGGTCGAGGAGGCAAATGTCCTTCTTCCACTTGAGGATCGAGCCGTCGACGATCTTGGCGATGATGTTCTCCGGCTTGCCCTTGCCCGCCTCGCGCGCCTTGTCGAGCTGCAGGGTCCGCTCCTTCTCGACCTGCGCCGCCGGGATCTCCTCGTCGGAGACGTACAGCGGGAACGGATCGCGGCCGGCGATGTGCATCGCCACGTCCTTGCAGAAGTTCTTGAAGTCGTCGGTGCGCGCCACGAAGTCGGTCTGGCAGTTGACCTCCAGGAGCACGCCGATCTTGCCGCCCATGTGGATGTAGGACGAGACCGAGCCCTCGGTGGCGACCCGGCTCTGGTTCTGGCCGGCCTTGGTGATGCCCTTCTTGCGCAGCCAGTCGGCCGCCTTCTCCATGTCGCCGCTGGTCTCTTCGAGGGCCTTTTTGCAGTCGGCCATGCCGGCCAGGGTCCGGTCGCGCAGTTCTTTGACGGACGCCGCAGTGATCTGGGCCATGATAGCGAGCTCCTTACTGTACGTTCAGGTGCGAGAGGTCGTTAAGAGCGCCGCCCGGCAGTCACCCGGCAGTCGGGCGAGCCGGCGGCGCGCGTTGGTTCAGGAGGCCGAGCGGAGCGGGCGGCCGGGCTGCGCCGGCCAGCCCCGCCTACTGCTCGTCTTCGTCGGAGTGAGCCACGGTGACCGAGGTCGGGGTCGCCGCCGCCGCCGGCACGCTGCGCA
Source organism: Pseudomonadota bacterium (assembly GCA_035437965.1). Taxonomy (GTDB): domain Bacteria; phylum Myxococcota_A; class Polyangia; order Palsa-1104; family JAEUJZ01; genus CALFML01. Next base: position 14,640 of record DAOMZC010000031.1, on the reverse strand, counting down.
GTCCGCCGCGCCGCCGGGCAAGCTCCACCTTCGGCCCGGCTCCATCGGCCGCCGGGGCCTGGGCGCGGTCGCCGCGGTCGCCACGATCGTGGCCGCGGTCGTGACCGTGGTGGTGATCGCCGTGGTGACGGTCGTCATCGCGGTGCGAGGCGGCGCGCTCGCGGCCCAGGCGCGAGCCGACCACGCAGGCGTCGGCGATCTTGGCCGTGAACAGCTTGATGGCGCGGATGGCGTCGTCGTTGCCGGGGATGACGTAGTCGAGCACGTCGGGATCGCAGTTGGTGTCGGCCACCGCGATCACCGGGATCTCCAGCTTGCGCGCCTCGGAGATCGCGATGTGCTCCTTCTTGGCGTCGATGACGTACAGGGCGGCCGGCAGCTCGGTCATCGCCTTGATGCCGCCCAGGGCCTTTTCCAGCTTGTCGCGCTCACGCATGCGCATGAGCACTTCCTTCTTGCCGAGGCGCTCGAAGGTGCCGTCCTCGGCCATCTTCTCCAGGCTGCGCAGCCTGTCGATCGAGCCCTTGACGGTGCGGAAGTTGGTCAGGGTGCCGCCGAGCCAGCGGTTGGTGACGAAGAACTGCCCGCCGCGCGCGCACTCCTGCTGGATGACTTCCTGGGCCTGCTTCTTGGTGCCGACGAACAGCAGCGAGCCGCCGGCGGCGACCGTGTTGACGATGAAGTTGTAGGCGCGGTTGAACAGGCGCACCGTGTGCTGCAGGTCGATGATGTGGATGCCGTTGCGGGCGCCGAAGATGTAGGGCTTCATCTTCGGGTTCCAGCGCTTGGTCTGGTGGCCGAAGTGCACGCCCGCCTCGAGCAGCTGGCGCATCGTGATCGGCGCCTCGGCCCCGTCCTGGGGGGCGGCCGGGGTGGCCCCTGCCGTCGCTGCGGCCGGAGCGGGTACCTGAGTATTAGTCGGATCCATCGGTTCTTTCCTCGTTTTGCCTCCGCTCTGTCCTTGTTCCGCCTCTGCCGGCACCTGCCGTCCACCGGTCGGCCTGGGCCGACCCTGCTTGGTGATTAAGAGGCCCACGCATCATCTGGGCGTCGGGCTTGCGACCCGGCGAACAGACACGGCTGCGCTGCTACAGAGCGTGTGTGGTTGAAAGCCAAAAGCACTGAGTGCTTACCACGCCGCGGGGCAAGTAAGCAAGCCGCTGATAGCTGTACGGGTATTCAGATCGAGTCAGGGGTTCGTCGCGAGGCCCGCCCAACACCAACATCCAGGGACCAGCCCTCGTGCGCGATGCTCACGCGGGTATGCGGGGCCTGCAGGGACTGCTGTTCGCTCGCCTGGTAGCCCAGGACATCGAGGGCGTCGTCGTCGCGATCGGGCTCGTGGTGGAACAAGATGAGGTGCGGCGTCTCGGCCCGCGCGCCCAGCCGCAGCACGTCGTCCACCGTCGAGTGACCCCAGCCGTGCTTGGCCGGCATGTCGCCCGCCAGGTACTGCGCGTCGTGCACCATCACGTCCACCCGGCGGGCAAACTGCGCCAGCTCATCGAGCGGCGTCGTCGGCGGGCCGGGCGGCGACAGCTCGTTGTCGGTCAGGTACGCAAACGAGCTGCCATCGGCGTCGTCGATCCGGAAGCCCTGCGACCCGCCCGGGTGGTTGAGCAGGATGCGCCGCACCTGCGCCGAGCCGATGCGCCACGGCGCCCCGTCGTTGCCGATCATCTCGATGTGCGCCGGAATGTCGGCCGCGCGGACCGGAAAGTGAATCCCGTCAAAGAGGGTGCGCCGGGTCCCGCAGTCCTGCTGGATCTCGTTGGCCAGCGGGTAGAGCTTGATGTGGGTGTCCTTGCTCCACAGAGGCCCGAAGAACGGCAGCCCGATCACGTGGTCCCAGTGCACGTGGGTGAGCAGGAAGTGATACGGCCCGCGGTGGCGGTCGCGCATCAGGTCTTTGCCCAGGTGCCGCAGGCCGGTGCCGCAGTCAAACACCAGGACCGTGTCGTCGGCCAGCCGGACCTCGACGCACGAGGTATGTCCCCCGTAGCGGACCGTCGAGCTCCCAGAGGTCGGTGTCGACCCCCGCACGCCATAAAATCGCACCCGCATTCGGCCCCCTGGGCATCCCAGATCGCTGGCAACAAGTCCTAAGTGTTCCCCCCCAGTTTACTGCGGATTCCGATCGTCAGGTTGGACCTTGTAAGGGAAGCCGAAAGGACCTGTGGGAGGAGCGGCTACTTTGCAGGAGCGGCGCCGCGGGCCGGGGTGGCCAGGAAGCTCGTCACCGCCTTGCTCTCGCGGGTGCGCAGGGCCGAGCAGTCTTTTACCTGCTCGACGACCTTGGCCAGCTCGTGCAGGGTCCCATCGACCTGGTGGGCACGATCGGTGAAGAAGGCCTGCGCGGCGGCAAGGCGCGGCTCCTCACAGCCGCCGGCCATGTGGGGCAGCTGGGAGACGAACGGGGTGGGCATGCGCGTAGTGATGGCGGCGTAGTTCTGGGTCGCCCAGTTGAATACCCGATCGCGCCCGCTGGCGGTGTCGGTCATGTTGAACGCCACGGTGAACATCTCGGTCGGCCGCACCTTGTCGCTCAGCGAGTAGCGCAGCGCCTCGTCCATGAGCGCCGGGGTGCGGAAGCCGCCGAGCGCGCCCAGGAAGTAGCGCCGCTCCTGCGGGATCTTGGCGGTCTCGAAGCGCCCGCGCAGCTCGTCGAACAGCGCCCGATCGCCGTGCTCGGCGGCCACCTGCAGCACCGCCTCGATGAGCGAGGCGTCGCCGCTGTGCGCGTCGGCCAGGTACTTGCGCGCCGCCGCGGTGGCGAAGGCCACTACCTCCGGATCGTCGCCGTCCTGGCCCAGCGCCTCGATGAGGCGGGGGCGGAACAGGGTCACGCTGTCCTCCTCACCCGGCTTGCGGACAAGGCCGAAGCGCGCCTTGGCGGGGGCCAGGGTGCGGCGGATATAGGCGGCGTAGCGGGGCTTGAGCGCGTCGGTCACGAACACCGTACGGACCTTGCCGAGGCCATTTAGCAGCGACGAGATCACCTGCGGCACCGGATCGTCGGCGAAGTGCGACAGCGCCGCCAGGTAGTCATCGCCGTGCAGGACGCCCGCATCGAGCAGCGCCGACAGATCGCCGATGAAGCTTATGCGCTCGCGCGGGGCGAGCTCCTTGCCGGCGACCTCGGCGAGCTTGAGCAGGTGCGGCCGATCGAGGTTGAAGCGGTAGTAGCCGCTGCCCTCGGCGTTGGGCAGGAGCCACGCCACCGCGCCGCCGAGGTCGAAGGTCTTCTCCGCCGCGTCGAGCAGCACGGTCTTCTGCTGGACCTTCTTGCCGTCCGAGAACTTGAGCCCCACCGGCACCCGCCACAGCTGCGCCGGCGCGTTCACCCCGGCATTGGCGAAGCGCCGCTGGGTGAGCTTGACCTTGCCGCCGGGGAGGATCTGCGCCTCGATGAGCGGCAGCCCCGGCTGGTCGAGAAACGTCGCCATCGCCGGCGCGATGTCCTGCCCGGTGACCTTGCTGAGCGCCGCCCACAGATCGGCGGCGGTGGCGTTGCCGAACGCGTGCGCCTTGAGGTAGTCGTTGATGCCGGCGCGGAACTTGTCGGGACCGACGAACTGCTCGAACATCCGCAGCACCGCCTTGCCCTTGGCGTAGTCCAGGCCCACGTGATTAAGAGCCTGCTCGGCGATCTTGACCTCCTGGCGGATCGACTCGGTGGTGGGCCGCGCGTCGGCGTTCATGATGCCCTGGATGGTCTGCATCTCGCTTAGCTCCAGGTGGTACTGCGGGTACAGCTGCGCGGTGATCTTGTCGCCCATCCAGTCGGCGAACGACTCGTTGAGCCACAGGTCGTCCCACCACGCCATGGTCACCAGGTCGCCGAACCACATGTGCGCCAGCTCGTGCGCGGTGACGTTGGCCAGGGCGCGCCGCTCGCGCGGGCCGGCGCTCTGCGGATCGACAAGGAGCAGGCCGTCCGAGTAGGTGATCGCGCCCGGGTTCTCCATCGCCCCGGGCCAGTACTCGGGGACGGCGATGAGGTCGAGCTTGTCGTAGGGATAGCGGCTGCCGAAGTAGCCCTCCAGCGCGTGCAGGATGGGGGCGGTGAGCTCGGTCGCCAGGCCGCTGAGCTTGGTCTGGCCGCGCGGCGTCACCACCCGGCCCGGCATGCCGAGCCCGGGGATGGGGACGAACTCCAGCGGGCCCACCGCGATCGCCAGCAGGTAGCTCGGCAGGGGCTTGGTCGGCTCGAAGACCAGCGTCTTCCAGGCGCCGGCGGCCTTCTGGCTGCGCAGCGGCGTGCCGGTGACCGCCTCCAGCGCCGTCGGGATCTCCAGGGTCAGCTGGAAGGGAATCTTGAACAGCGGCTCGTCCCAGCAGGGGAACGCCTGGCGGGCGTCGGCCGACTCGAACTGGCTGAAGGCGTAGCTTTGGCCGTGCTGGGTCATCTTGTAAAGACCCACGGCGCGGCGGCCGAACTCGTTGTCGAAGCTCATCGCCAGGGTGTAGCTGCCGACGGCCAGCGGCTTGTCGGTGGTCACCGTGGCGACGACGCCTTCCTGGGTGAGGCGGGTCGCCACCGGGGTGCTGCCCGCGCGCAGCTCGAGCTTGCTGAGCTTCATGCGCGAGGCGTGGAAGCGGAAGCTCGTGGTCGGCTGCTTGACCCGCAGCTCGATGCGGACCGAGCCGCTGTAGCTGTCCTGCGCCGGGTCGAGCCGCAGCGAGATCGACTCGCTCTGCGGCACCACGTCGTTGGCGAGGCGATAGGGGGGGACGGTCTCCGCCGCCTCCGGGCAGGTCGCTGCAGCGAGCAGAAAGAGGGCAGCAGAAGCGGTCGCGCGCTTGAGGTTCATGCAAACTCCAGTCACAAGTCGGGTAAAACCGGCCGCAAGCAGCCAGCCAGCCAGCTAAACAAGCAGCCGAACTGCTAAACAGGCAAGCCGCGAAAAAGTTCGCCGGATATTTTTGCCGAGCCGCCGCCGACCGCAAATTTTCCCGCCCGCACCGGGCATAGAGGCGCGCCGGCTCGAGGTATGGTGGCGGCCATGGCCAAGTGGATTGTCTACGGGTCCGAGCTGTCGCCTTTTGCCCTGAAGGTGCGGGCGATGTGCCGCAGCACCGGCCTGCCCCACCAGTTCTTCACCCGCGAGGCGAGCACCTGGGAGGCCGCGCGCGTCCAGCTGCGCAAGGAGCTCCTCGTGCGCGGCTACCTGCAGCTGACCTGGCCGCAGATGACCGCCGAGGACGAGTTTCCGCTGGTCCCGTTCCTGTTCGGACCGGACGGCGAGAACCTGTACGACTCCACCGCGATCGGCTACTGGCTGGACGAGCAGTCACCGGTGAAGGACCGGCCGGGCAGCCTGATCGCGCGCGAGCCGGAGCCGGTGCGGGCGGCGATTGCCGTGATCGATGAGTACGCCGATGAGTGGGGGCTCTACCTCGCCCACCACCACCGCTGGGTGGTCTCGGCCCGCAGCTGCAACGCGGCGTCGCGCCTGGTCGATGAGCTGCCGCCGATCGTCCGCCTCGGGCGCGCCCGCATCGAGCGCTTCTTCACCGCCCGCCAGGTGCGCCGCCTCCCTTACCTGTTCAGCTTCGCCCCGCCCGGCTTGCACATCGCCGGCCTGCCCGCCTACCGCCAGCCGCCGTCCCGCCCCGGCTTCCCGCCGACCCACGAGCTGCTCGAGGACGCCCTGCTGCGCCTGCTCGCCGCGCTCGAGCCGGTGCTGCAGCGGCGCCCGTTCCTTTTCGGCAGCCGCTTCACCCTCGCCGATGCGTCTTTATACGGCCAGCTGGCGATGAACCTCGAAGATCCGGAGGCCAGCGCGCTCATCGCGGCGCGCGCCCCGCACACCCACGCATGGCTGCGCGCCATCTATAAAGGAGAGTTCCCCGGCTCCGAGCCCGGCGCTCCGCTTTCGCTGCACGAAGATCTGCGGCCGCTGTTTACCGAGATCGGCAGGACGTTCATTCCCCTCATGCAGCAGCAGCTGCGCGCCTACGAGCGCTACCGGGCCGCCGGCGGCAGCCTGTACAACGAGGCCGCCTTCGACGCCGGCCAGGGCCTTTACGACGGAGAGCTCGACGGGCGGCCGTTCCGTCACGTGGTAAAGAGCTTCCAGGTCAAGACCTGGCGCAACCTGCAGCCGCACCTCTCGCACCCGCAGCTGCGCGACCTGCTGAACTATCGACAGCTCGCCTGACCCGGTCAGACCCGGAGCCGGCAAGCAGGAGCGCGGCTCGTCCTACTTGGTCACGATGACGAAGCCGACCCAGTCGGTCTCGGTCTGGCCGCCGGCCGCGGTCGGCCCGATCGAGATCAGGCGGAACGAGGTATAGCCCAGGGGTCCGGCGGCGTTGGCGGTGATCTTCAGGTGCAGGGTCTGGCCGTTCTGCCCGGAGGCGCTGGCCTTGCCGGGCGCCTCGTCCCAGGCGAAGTTCAGAGACGGCGCGTTCACGGCGCCGGTGGAGTTGGGGAGCGGGACCTCCAGCGGCGTCACCAGCCAGGTCGGGCTCGGCTGGGTGGTCGACAGCAGGCGCACTTCGATGGTCACGCTCTGGCCGGCGGCGACCGGGACCTGCTCGATGGAGCGCAGCTTGCCGTTTAGCTGAACTGTCTGCAGCTCGGTGTGCACCGGGATGCTGAAGAACGCCGGTCCGGGGGCCGCCGGCAGGCAGGGGTTGTTGTAGGCGGCCGCCGCGGCGTTGGACCACAGCCGCGCGACCACGCCGACGTTGCGCTCGTTGAAGGCCGGGTCGGCGAGGTTCTGGCACAGGTCGCCGATCTCCACGCCGCCGTAGTTCAGCGCCCACAGCGAATAGGGATCGCCGAGATCACTGTAGGCGGTAAGGACCGGATCGGTGGCCGCCTCGGCCAGCTCGTGCGAGAGGGCGAAAGTCAGGGCGCCGAGCGGCGCCAGCCCGCAGCGCGGGATGACCGCGTAGGCCAGGCGCGCGTTGCCGGGCAGGGTCGTCACGCCGTGGTAGCCGGCGAAGTCGCGGCAGCTCACCGAGCCGTTGTTGGTGATGGTGACGGTCGCCGGGAAGAACAGGACGGCGATGCTCTGGGAGTCCACGGTGATGGTGCTGTCCTGCACTCGCGCCTGGAGGAACGCCTGGACATCCATATCGGTCATCGCCGTGGCCGGAGTCTGGGTCAGCACCACGGCCGGCGCGGTCGTGCCGTTGCCGACTCCGTACTCCTTGAGGACCTGCCAGCTCGCCGAGCCGGCGACATACGCCTGCGTGAAGGCGGTGAGCTGAGTCTGGAACCTGTCTCCGCTGAAGAACATCGGCACCACCCGCGGGGCGGGCAGCACGCCGCCCGTCCCCGCCAGCACCTGCGGCGCCACGGGCGGATAGGCCGGGGTGTACGGGGTCGGCATCGTGGTGGGACCCGGTCCGGTAGGCATCATCATCGCCGGCGGCTCGGCCGTCCCGTCACTGCTGCACCCGGCGGCGCCGAGGGCGGCCCCGAGGACGACCACGAACGCGCCGGACAAAAGGCACGACAGCGAACGCAGAAAGGCGGAATCACAGACTCGATCGGCAGAGCTAGATTTCATAAGTGACCCTCGATGCAAAGAGTTTTATTCGCGCAAATACACTGCTGCTGATTCGGCCTCCCCAGAACGGCCGGCGGGGACCCCCTGTCCCCGGGCGAGCCCTGCCATCGTAGCATGAAGCGCGGGCCGACAATCTGGCATTGACAGCCGCGGGCAGAGTAGCGACCGTCGCTTCCATGCCGATGGCTGGGACAATGTCTGGGACGACATCTGGAACAGGGGGTGGGAAGCTCTTTGAGCCGCTCGCGGTTGGTCCGGTCACGCTGCCAAATCGCATCGTGCTGCCCGCCATGGTGACGCGCCTTTCGGGTGAGGACGGTCACGTAAACCAGGAGATCGTGGACCGCTACGTGCGCTTCGCCCAGGGCGAGCCGGGCCTTATCGTCGTCGAGGCGATGGGCATAAGCCAGGCCAAGAGCGGGCCGCTGTTGCGCATCGGTGATGACGCGTTCCTGCCGGGACTTGAGCGGCTGGCGGCGCGCGTGCACAAAAGCTCGGCGACTTTGGTGGTGCCGCAGATCATTCACTTTTTGAAGATCGCGCGCAGCGGCTGGCGCCAGACCGTCGCCGACCTCACCACCGCCGAGATCGAAGCCATCATCGGCCAGTTCGCCGCCGCCGCCGTCCGCGCCCGCCGCGCCGGCTTTGACGGCGTCGAGCTGCACATGGCGCACGCCTACACGCTGTCGTCCTTCCTGTCGCGCCGCAACCGCCGGCGCGATGAGTACGGGGGCTCGCTGGCCAACCGGCTGCGCGCCCCGACCCGGGCACTGCTCGCGGTGCGCCAGGCGGTCGGGCGCGACTTCCTGGTCGGCGTGCGCTTTGATGGCGAGGAGTGCATCACCGATGGGTATTCCTTACATGACGCGCAGCAGATCGCGGTGCAGCTCGGACGCAGCGGCGCCGACTATGTATCGATAAGCGCCGGCGGCAAGTTCGAGGACGCGGTGAAAAAGCCCGGCGAGCCGCTGTATCCGTACACCGGCTACTCCGGCGATCGTTGTATGCCCGGCAAGGCCTACCCCGACGGCCTCAACCTGTACCTGTCCGTAGGAGTCCGCCAGGCGCTGCACGCGCACGGACTTTCGCACGTGCGGGTCATCGGCACCGGCAAGATCTGGGATCCCGAGCACGCCGAGCAGCTTGTTAACAATCAGGTGGATCTGGTCGGCATGGCGCGGCAGCTGCTTGCCGATCCGGACTGGCCGCGCAAGGTCCGCGCCGGGCGCCGTGACACCATCGTGTTCTGCGAGTACGGCAACGTCTGCAAGGCGCTCGATGAGAACTTCCAGCGCGTCCGCTGCACCCTGTGGCCCAAGGACTCCCTTCACGCTCCCGAGTCGCTCCTGCCGCGCCTCGCGCCGCCGCCGCGCTGGCCCGAAGGCGGGGCCGGACTTTTGGCCGAGCTCGCGCGCGGACGGGTGCGACTTACCTGGCAGCGCGCCCTTGCCGCACCCACAGCTGCGTCCGCACCGGAGGAGCTCTACGGCTACGAGCTGCTACGCGCGCCCGGCGAGCTCACCGCCGCCGAGCTCACCCACTACGCTTCGGTGCGCGCCGCCACTCCATCGTTCCTGGATACAGATGTGCTAAGCGGACAGACCTATACTTACGCAGTACAAGCGTACGACCGCCGGGGCGTGCGGGGACCGCGCTCGGCGCCGCTGGTGGTCGCCCTGCCGGCTCAGGATGCGACTCCCGCTGGCTAAGTACTCCTTGTCGAGCCTGGCCAGCTCTGCTGGCAAGAAAAAGTCGGCGCAGATTCCTGTCCGCAATCCCCGATCAGATTGTGCTAGGTTGCGCCCATGCCACGACCTGTTCACTTCGAAATCCACGCCAGCGAGCCGGAGCGGGCAATCCGGTTCTATCAGTCTGTGTTCGGCTGGGAGTTCTCCAAGTGGGGACCGATGGACTACTGGCTCATCAAGACCGGCGAAGGCGGCCAGCCCGGCATCGACGGCGGTCTGGTGCCGCGCCGGGGCGAGCCGCCGGCCGACGGACAGGCGGTCAACGCCTTCCCATGCACGATGGATACCAAAGACATCGACGCTTCGATCGCGCTGGCCGAGAAGGCGGGCGGCACCATCGCCCTGCCCAAGATGCCGGTGCCCGGCGTCGGCTGGCTCTGCTACATAAAGGACACCGAGGGCAATATCTTCGGCCTCATGCAGGAAGACAAGCAGGCCAGGTAGCTGCAAGGCCGGCCGTCCGCTTCCACTTTAGCTTGCGCCCGCCCGCCCTCCGTCGCTGCGCGGCTGGATGCGACCGGCCGGGAAAGCTCTGGGAACAAGAGCACCGCCCGAGCGGCTCGCTCCTCCTTTGTCCCTACTGAGTCTAACAGACCTACATCATCGCAGCTGCCGGCGCGCTCTTCGGAGCGGACACCGGCAGCGATCAGCGACGAAAAGTTTGCTGTGATCTGGATTGTGGACCAGAAAAGCGGCATCATGAATTCACTAGTCCGTATTTCAAAGTGAGTGCTGAATCTTTTAGATTGTGGGACTTAAGACTTAGGTCAAGCGTCCGCTCTGACCTTCCTGACAGACGCTTTACCTGGAACCAATCGAAAACGCTCAGTTTCACCCCTTGAGATAGTCGACCGCAGCCCTTTTGGGGGGGCCCTGGTCGAGCGGACTGGCCGCAGCCCCGGCGCTGCGCAGGCAACCCTGCGCGCGCCCCCGGCTGCCCCAAGCCAGCGACGCAAACGTGCCATTACGCACCGAAGAAGGGGATCCAGATGAAACCGAGTGAGCTAGTAAGCCGTACCAAGACGCCTGGTCCGGGACTCCTCATCCTCAGGCTCAGGCTCAAGCTCAGAGCGGCGGTTGCGCTGAGCGTGGCGGCGGTCGCGCTGGTCGCGGGCTGCGGGCAGCCGGCCGCCCCCAAGGTGGACTCCATCGCGGTGACCGCCAGCTCGATGGACGCGCTGCCCAAGGGCACCACCCGCCAGTACGCCGCCCTCGCCCACTACACCGATAATACGACCGTCGACGTCAGCAGCCTCGTAGTGTGGAAGGCCGAGGGCAGCATCGTCACGGTGTCCAACGAGACCGGCTCGCGGGGCCTGGTCACCGCCGTCGCGTTCGGCCAGACCGTGCTCTCGGCCACCTACAGCGACGTGACCGGCACGGCGAACATCTCGGTCGCGGCCGCCACCCTGAAGTCGATCCTGGTCGCGCCGCAGAGCGCCTCGCTTGCCAACGGCACCACGGTCCAGCTCTCGGCCACCGCCGTGTACTCGGATCTGACCACCGTCGACGTTACCCAGATGGTCACCTGGAAGTCGGCCAGCGCCGCCATCGCCACCGTCAGCTCGAGCGGCGGCACCTCGGGGCTGCTCACCGGCGTCTCGCCCGGCCCGGTGGAGATCACCGCCAGCCTGGCCGGCGTCGACGGCAAGACGACGGTCGTCGTGACCAACGCCACCCTCCGGCAGCTGGCGGTGACGCCGACCGCGCCCACGCTGGCCAAGGGCACCACCGTGCAGCTGGTCGCCACCGGCACGTTCTCGGACAACACGACCCAGGACGTGACCAGCCTCGCCACCTGGACCACCGCCGGCGCCGCCGTCGCCACCGTCTCCAACCAGAGCGGCAGCCGCGGCCTGACCACCGGCGTCAGCAAGGGCCTGGTCGCGATCCAGGCCGCCCTCAGCGGCCAGACCGGCAGCGCCAACCTCACGGTGACCGACGCGACGCTGTCGTCGCTGACGGTGACCCCGACCGGGCCGGTGATCGCGAGCGGCACCGCCATGCAGCTTATCGCCACCGGCAACTTCTCGGACGGCACCGCGCAGAACCTGACGACCTCGGTCACCTGGTCCTCCAGCGTGCCCAGCGTCGCCACGGTCTCCAACACCGCCGGCGCGCAGGGCCTGGCCAGCGGTCTTACCAGGGGCCAGACGAGCATCACCGCCACCCTGAGCGGCCGCACCGGCAGCACCCCGCTGACCGTCACCGACGCCGTGCTCACCTCTATCGCGGTGACCCCGGCGACGCAGTCGCTGGCCGCCGGCACCAACCTGCAGTTCATCGCCACCGGCACCTACTCGGACAACACGAACCAGGACATCACCAGCCTTGTCAGCTGGACCTCTTCGAACGTCAACTTCGCCACCATCTCCAGCGGCGCCGGCACCCGCGGGCTGGCGCGCGGCGTCGCGCCCGGCACGGTGACGATCACCGCGGTGCTCGGCACGGTCGCCGGCACGGCGATGCTGACCGTCAACAACGCGACCCTCAGCTCGATCGCGGTGACGCCGGCGACGCAGGTGATCGCCGCCGGCACCTCGCTGCAGCTGGTCGCCACCGGCACCTACTCCAACGGCACCACCGCCAACCTCACCACCCAGGTGACGTGGAGCTCGTCGATCCCCGCCACGGCGACGGTCTCCAACGCCGCCGGCAGCCTGGGCCTGGCGAGCGCGCTCGCCCGCGGGACCACCACCATCACCGCCACCCTGGGCACGGTCAGCGGCTCTACCACGCTGGTCGTCAGCAACGCCACCCTCAGCTCGATCGAGATGCAGCCGGCCAGCGCGACGATCGCCCGGGGCAACAACCTGCAGCTCAGCGCCATCGGCCACTACTCCGACAACAGCACCCAGAACCTCACCAGCCTTGTGACCTGGACGTCGTCGGATCCCACCGTGGCCACGGTCTCCAGCGCCGCCGGCTCCAATGGCCTTTCGCGCGGGGTGCAGGCGGGCGGCGTGACCATCACCGCCACCCTCAGCGGCGTCACCGGCACCGCGAACCTGATGGTGACCAACGCGACCCTCGGCTCGATCTCGGTGACGCCGGCGACGCAGGTGATCGCCAAGGGCACCACGCTGCAGTTCATCGCCACCGGCATCTACTCGGACGGCACCACGGCGGACATCTCGACCCAGGTGACCTGGGGCTCGTCGAGCGGCGGCGTGGTGACGATCTCGAACGCCGCCGGGACGATCGGCCTGGCCAGCGCCGCCGCCAAGGGCACGGCCACCATCACCGCCACGCTGCTCACCGTGAGCGGCTCGACCACGCTCGGCGTGAGCGACGCCACCCTCACCTCGATCAGCGTCACCCCGACCACCCCCAGCGTCCCGCACGGGATGGCCCAGCAGTTCGTCGCCACCGGCCGCTACTCGGATAACAGCACCCAGGACATCAGCAGCCTGGCGACCTGGAGCTCCTCGGACATGGCGGTGGCCAGCATCTCCAACACCGCCGGCTCGCGCGGGCTCGCCAGCACATCGCTCGTCGGCAGCACGACCATCACCGCCTCCCTCGGCGGGGTCAACGGCTCCACCGTGCTGGCGGTGACCCCCGCCAACCTCGTCTCGATCTCGGTGACGCCGGCGGCGAGGATCATCGCCAGAGGGACGACCCAGCAGTTCACCGCTACCGGCATCTACTCGGACGGCTCGAGCATGAACCTGACCACCGCGGTGACGTGGACTTCGTCGGGCCCCGCGGCGACGATCTCGAACGTCGACGGCTCACGCGGACTCGCCACCGGCGCTGTCATGGGGACGGTCACCATCGGCGCGGTGCTCGATGCGGTCAGCGGCTCTACCACGCTGGGGATTACCAACGCCACCCTCATGTCCATCTCCGTCACCTCGGCCAACATGTCGGTCGCCAAGGGCACCACCGAGCAGTTCACCGCCACCGGCATCTACTCTGACGCCACCAACCAGGACATCACGAGCCTGGTGACCTGGAGCTCCAGCATGACGGCGGTGGCGACGATCTCCAGCTCGACCGGCTCACGGGGCCTGGCCACTGCGGTCGCGCCGGGCACGACTTCGATCACCGCGACCTTGGGCGCGGTAAGCGGCAGCCGCGACCTGATCGTCACCAGCGCGACGCTAAGCTCGATCGTCATCACCCCCGGTGGCTCGTTCCTCGCCCGGGGAACGCAGCAGTTCTTCACCGCCACCGGCATCTACTCCGACACCACCCAGCGAGATCTCACAACCATGGTCAGCTGGAGCTCGAGCGATCCCACCATCGCGACGGTCGATAACAGCACCGGCGCCAAGGGCCTGGTGACGGCGGTGGCCGCGGGCAGCGCCAACATCACCGCGACCGACACGATGAGCGGCAAGTCGGGCACGACCCGGGTCACGGTGACCAACGCCGTGCTGATGTCGATTGCGATTACGCCGGCCAATCCCTCGATCGCCAAGGGCACCACCGTCCAGCTGACCGCCACCGGCACCTACAATGACGGGCGCAAGCAGGACCTCACCACGCTCGTCACCTGGAGCACGTCGACTACCAATGTAAGCGTCTCGAACACCGCGGGCAGTGAAGGTCTGGCCTTCGGCGGGGATGTGAGCACGGCAACGATCACGGCGCAGCTTTCCGGCATGACCGGAACGACCATGTTGACGGTCACCGCCGCGACGCTGGTGTCGCTCTCGCTGTCGCCGGGGAATACCTCGCTGCCCCTTGGGTACACGCGGCAGTACAAGGCCACGGGGACCTACTCGGATGGCTCCATGCAGGTCCTCACGAGCGATTCGATGCTGACCTGGGCAAGTAGCAACACGGCCGTCGCCACGATCTCCAACGCGGACGGCTTCGAGGGTCTGGTCACCAGCGTCGACACTGGCGACACCGTCATCTCGGCGACCATCGGGACCATCTCTATCTCGGCCATGCTGACAGTCACCAGCGCAACTCTCATGTCGATTGCGGTGAGTCCGGATGTGGTCACGATCGCCCGGGGCAGCCTGCAGCGGTTCACTGCGACGGGTACTTTCGACGATGGCTCTACTTTGGATCTCACCACTCAGGTCGCTTGGTCTAGCAGTTCCACTGCTATATCCATCGATCCCGCTAGCGGCGTTGCGACGGCGGGCCCGGCTGCCGACACCGCCACGATAACGGCCACAATCGGGGGTTATATGGCGACCTCGGACGTAACCATCAGCTAGCCGCCGCCCGCGTCAGACTCTCGGCTGCTGCCTGCTCGCGCCGGATAGAATCCCCTGCATCTGCGCGAGCGAGTTTGCAGCCGAGGAACTGGCGAAAATCGCGCGAAATAGTGATCAGAAAGATACTAGGCGCGGGGCAGTGAGCCCCTCTTCTTAGAGGCGGGCCAGGCGCGCCGGGACGTGCTT
>DAOMZC010000030.1:0-19731 GCA_035437965.1 Pseudomonadota bacterium | reverse complement strand
CCAGCGGCCGGCTCGACCCGCCCGACATCTGCCTGGTCTATGCCACGCCGGGGCAGATGATCCTGCTGATCAATGGTCTGCAATGGACCGGCTATCAGCGTTTCGACTGGAGCGTGGTCGGCGAATCCTCCTGCGCCGACAGCTGGGGCCGCGCGCTGGCCACCGGCAAGGCCAGCCTGTCGATCCCCTGTTTCGCCGAACGCCGCTACGGCGGCGTGCCCGACGACGAGCTGCTGATGGCGCTGCCGCCGGCCGACCTGCCCCAAGCGATTGCCGGCATGCAGGCGCTGGCGAAGAACGGGCTGCGCTACCCGATCCCGCCCTACGGCATCCAGGCCGACGCGCGCGCCGGCCTGGGCGCCAGCTATCCGGCCCCCTGAGCCGATCCGCGAGGCGAGCTCGGCGCGGCGGCGGCGCGGCGGCCGCCGAGCTTTGCCGCTGCCCGGATCCGGCCAGGACCAAGGGCTGAAGCCGCCGGTTTGCGCCGCTTTGCGGCGGCTGTTTCGCGCAGTGCCGGGTGCGCGTGCCGGCTACGCTCGGCGTCATGCTCGATGCCCTGCTGAGCCGCTTTCGCGCCATGCGGCGGGCGCAGAAGGCCCGACAGGGTCTCTTCGGCGCGTCCCAGCGCATCGGACTTGGCATCCTTTGCGCCGGGCTTGAGGGTCAGTCCGCTCAGCCAGCCACCCCAGGCCTCGAGGTAGCGCTGCCTGTATTCCTCCTCCAGGTTGATCGGGTCCTTGGGCTCCTCGACGTCCAGCACGCACTTCCACCAGTGCTTGCCGCTGGCCGTCTTCTTGTCGAAAAAGCGCGCGCAGCCGGTGCGGGTAAACACCTGCTCGATCCCCGGATCGCTGACATACGAGCCGCGCAGCTGCGGCATCTTGGTGTACAGGTTGGCGTTGGAGGCGCGCAGCATGAACACGACGGTCGCCTGCGCGTTGGCGCTGCGCAGGTTGTCGCGCGCGGTCAGGCGCTGGCGGTGATCCAGGCGCAGGCTGTTCATCTTGGCGTAGGCCGCCGGCTCCTGCTCGAAGAAGTAGAGCAAGCTGCGCTGCAGCCGCCCGGCCGCGTGCTCGGGGCGCTCGGAGTCGGCCTCCTCACGGACATCCAGCACGTGCCGGTCGCTGCCGAGCGCGCGCCGCCACTGCGCCAGGATGAAATCGCTGATCGCCTGCTGGGTCTCTTCCGCGGTCACCGGCGCGCAGGACTCGCCGTCCAGGATATGGGCCGCCTTGAGCAGCTGGAAGCCGCGATCAAACTCTGCCCCCGGCTTGTCGTACTGCGCCGTAGTGGCGGTCGCCAGATCCTGCTTGAGCTGCGCCTGCAGCGGCAGCAGCCAGGACGCATCGATGCGCTGCAAGAGGATCTCCCGCGCCGCGCGATGCGGTCTGCCGATCGCGCCGTGCGGGCGCTCGTCAAGGAGGTTCAAGACCTTGTGCTGCGCCGCCAGCTCGCGCAGGATCTTGCTGTCCGGGGTCTTGCGGGCCGCGGCGTCCGGCGCCGTCGACCCGCGCAGCTCCCTCACCGCATCGGCAAGCTGCTCCATCCACCGCCGGTCGGCGCGATATCGCCCGCCCAGCACGAAGCAGACTCCCAGGCAGGCCAGCATGGACAGGCCGATGGCGGCGCGCTGCTCCAGGACCATCCGCCGCAGGCGCTGGGCGGTCGGTCGCACGGCATTTTCGGCGTGACGAATCACCTGCGCAAAGACCCCGCGCAGGAAAGAGGAGTCCTCGCACGGCGGCACCGCGGTCAGGCGGGTCGCCGTGCTCAGCCCGAGCTCGCTCGCCAGCCGGTGCCGCGCGCCGGGCCGGCGGTCGCCGCTCTGCACCGCGCTCGCCAGGTACACGGCGGCCAGCCGCGGTCGCTCCTCGCCGCGCTGGGCATCGGCGAGCACCTCGATGAAGCGGCGCAGCGGCGCCTGCAGGGTGGCGACCTGGGCGGGAAACTCCAGCGCCGCCTCGCGCGCCTCGCGGCTGTTCTGCACCAGCAGCCGCGCGGTCTGGCGCTTGGTGAGCACCGCGACGAGCTCGCCCCACTTCTCGTCCAGGATGGGCCCCACCGCCTGTCCGGGCTGCGCATGCAAGGCCGCGTCGAGGTTGAAGCCCCAGGCCCGCTCGCGCTCGGCTTCGGTGAGGTCGGCAAAGAACTCGGGGAAGCCATCCAAGAGGTCGACTTTGTTGAACAGCAGGTGGACCGGAATCTGGACGCCCAGGCTGCGCGTCAGCTCGTCCAGGCGCTCGCGCAGCTGGATCGCCCGCCGCTCGATATCGGTGGGCGAGCGATCGAGAAGCTCATCGAACCCGACCTGCAGGACGACCGCATCGATCGGCTGCTTGCGGCGGCGCTTGAGCAGGCGCAGGAACGCCGCCCACTCCTGCTGATCTTCCTCGCGCACCGCGTAGCGGCCGGCGGTGTCCAGGAACACCGCGTCGCTGGCCAGCCACCAGGTGCAGTTCTTCGTCGGCCCGATGCCCTGCATGCGGCGCTGGGTGAACCGCAGCCCCGAGCGGTCGAGCGCCGTGGTCTTGCCGACATTGGGCGGCCCCATGACCATGATCCAGGGCAGCGCCGCGGCGCCCCCGACCAGGCCCCGCTTGCGGCAGGTCTCGTGCAGCTCGCGGAAGGCGCGCTGAAACTCTTCTTCGAGCGCGGCAAAGTCGCGCAGCGCATCGGGCCCCGCCACCGCCGCCTGCTTGCGCGCCTGCGTCGCCAGATCTTTGGTCAGCCGGCGGTCGGCGAGGAACCGCCGGATCCAGTACGCGAAAAGGAAGATCCCAAGCGGCGTGCCGACCAGGAGCTCGACCAGATACGCCTGCTCGTCCAGCTTGAGCAGCCCGCAGATCACCCACAGCGCCAGCAGCAGCACCACCAGGCCAAGGGTCGACCAGACGATCGGGCGGGCCAGGAAGCCGAAGATTTTTTTCATGGAGAGCCTCGCACCGGGTCAGCGGTTGCCGTCGGAAGCCAGGGGCCGGCCGGGCTCGCCGTCTGCTCCGGCCTTGAGCGCCCGCGCCACCTCATCCGCCTGCCAATAAAGGAGCAGACTGAGCACGAGACCGCACAAGAGGACCAGCGCGGTGCCGAGCCCCAGCACCCACGGGGCGCCGACCACCGGCGGCGGCGGCGGCAGCTTGGCCAGCTCGTCGAGCGGTGAGCCGAGCGGCGCCGGACTGCCGAGCCGGCGATTCAGATCGTTGTGCAGCGTCTCGCGCAGCACGCGCAGGTCGCCGAGCCGATTCTCCTCGCGGTAGCGGCCGGTGAAGCCCCAGGCGAGGCAGCGCGCGAAGTGCTCCAGCAGAGCGATCGGAGTGTCCGGCCGGCCGCGCCGATACTCAAGGCGCTCGAAGAAGTCGCGGCCGAGGTTGTTGTGACTGTAGTAGGTGTACTGCAGGGTCTCGCGCTGCCACTGCTCGGCGAGGTCGCGCACCGGGCAGCCGTTTGCCGACTCATCGATCAGGGCGACCACCGCCAGCTGCGCATCGGCGACCAGATCTTCATCCAGCCCGGCGCGCAGCAGCTCGCGACGGTTGGCGCGCAGCGCCTCTTCGGTAAACGCGCGCACCGCCGCGGCGCGCGCGCCACTCACCTGGCCGTCGCGCAGCCAGCCGGCCACGAGCAGGATGCTTCCGTAGGCGCTGCGCAGCGCGCTGTCCGCATCGACCTGGGGCCGCCAGCTCTGGCTCATCGCTGCGCTCCTTTGGCATCGCGCAGCACCGCCAGCTCAAGGTGCAGGCCCTCGGGCGCGCGCGGAATGAACAGACCGATGCGGCCGCTGCGGCGGATCTCATCCCACAACGGGCCTTCGCTGTAGATGCGGTAGTAGCTGGCGTCCTTGCGCACCGGGATGGGATCGCGCGGGCGCGGCACCGCCTCGATGCGCAGGCCGGGGTTGGCGGTGAGGACCAGGCTCTCGACGCGCTGGCTGTCGGCGATCTTGCAGGCGCCGGGCAGGCGCTCGAACTCCTTGCGCTGCAAGTCGCCGGTCGCGACCAGGTAGAACTCGCCGCTCTCCAAGAGCGCCGCCTCGTCGATGCGGCCGTCCCAGGCGTTCTGCGTCTGGCTCAGCCGGATCGTCGTATAGCGCTCGCGAACAACGATGCCCAAGAGCTCGTCCAGGCGGCTGTGCAGGGCGCTGTAGCAGCTGCCGATCGCTTCGTGCTGATAGGCAGGGAAGTTGGAGCGCGCGCCTTGGGTAAAAATGAGTAAACTCCCTCCCAGCCGCAAGAGCTCTTGATACAGCTGCGCCGGGTGGGTTCCGGGCACCTGGACAAGGTGCTGCAGGACCGGCAGCTGCTGGTTCAGCGTATGCAGCAGCCAGAACTGGATCAGCGTCGCCGAGTCAAAGACCAGCGCCTCGCCGCTGTGCTCGCGCTTGACGGTCAGCTCGTCCGCCTTGGCAGCGACCCGCGCGAGCAGCTCGTGCACGCGGCGGACGAGCCCTGGCGCCGCGGCGAGCAGCGGACTCGGCGGGATGTAGTCGCGGCGCAGCGCCCACACCCCCTCGGCCGTGCGCTCGACCTCGGCCAGCTTGAGCGCCACCGTGCCCTGCGTGGCGGCGCCGCCCACGCCGAGCTGGAGGTTCTTGATCGCGACATCGATGGTCTGCACCTGCGCCGGATCTTCATCGTCAGCCACATCCTCGGGGCGCTCGAAGAAGCGGATCTCGGTCCGGCTTGAATTCGCGGTGACCAGCGGCATCTGCGCCCGGCGCGCCGGCAGGCAGAGGAAGATCTCGATCACCCGCTCGCCGGCCGCGGTGCGCAGCGGCGCCGCCGCCGGGGCCGGGTCGGTGCCCGGGATGTCCACCGCGGTGCCGTCGGGGAGCAGGGCCCGGCAGCGCTCCAGCTCGAAGCGCCCCTCGCGGATCGCCGTCTCATTGATCGATAGCTCAAGGACGCCCCAGCCGAGCGGTCGCGGCGCCACCAGCCGGGTGTGCAGCGCCGCCTCCCAGCTGCGCTCGGCCTGCTGGAAGTGCTGCGGCAGCAGGAACATTCCATCCTTCCAGGCGACCTTGCTGAACTGGCTCACGGGCACTGCTCCTCGAGGGAGGTCTCGCAGCTGCCGTTAAAGCACAGGTTGGTGCCGCGGACGTAGATGATCGCCCCCTGCGTCGCCTGCTCGCGCGCGAGCAGCCGCACCGTGTTCTTGCCCCGAGAGCGGCCGACGGCGACCGCCAGGATGTAGCGGGTCTCGGGGAGCAGCGGCCAGCGAGCGAGCTTTTTGGACTTGCTCGCTTCGATCTGCTCGATCTGGCGGGCCACGTCCTTGCGCTGCCCATCGGCCAGGACGTTCTTGAGCAGGTCCATGTCCTTATCCGGACCGTCGACGAGCGCGTTGACGTCCAGCTTGCAGGGGAGGATGGCGGCCTTCAGCTGATAAAGCCGCAGCTCGAGGATCCGCGAGTCGGGCGACCCACCGCTCGATGGACAGATGCCGCTGGCCGGGTTCACGCAGCCGCTGGGGTTGACCTCCAGCTGAGCAAACTGCACACAGCCCGCAGCGACAAAGCACAGGGTCGCAAGAAGCAGTCTCCATCGTCGCACAGCCGTCTCCTCTGCAGAACATAAAGGGCGCTCGACGCCTGACCCGGGGGGAAGTGGCGGCACCATAGCACAAAGGCCGCGCCGGGGCCGCGGCAAGTATCTTGGCTCCGCAAGCTCAACCGACGGCTGGGACTAGCGCGACCTGCTTTATTCGCGCTTCACTCATCGGAGTCAGCAGGCGCTGCCGCCCACAGCGCAGAGTGGTGCTGCGCCAGGCTGCTCGTGGAAAGGAGGGTCCCGAAGTAGTAGCGGGGGACGCCGTCGTGGGCCAGGGCGCTCCGCTTGAACAGCAGGCCGTGTCCATAGGTCGCGGTCGGCCAGGTTGAAGTGGTGCGGTCGTCGACAAGGACGCTCGTGTCGGGGACGAAGCCGCGCGCCCGGGTCGCCAGATCCTGATTGTTCTTCAGCGTGCCGCCGCCATCGGTGTAGACGGTGGCGAAGCGACGCCGCGGTGCCGTGCCGGTGAACGAGCCCAGATCGCGCTTCATCCAGCTCTCGAAGTCGCTGCTGTTTCCGTACAGGGAATCAAGCAGGTACACTTCGGAAATCGGCACTCCGCCGCGCTCTGCAATGCCCGCCGCCGCGGCGTATCCGCCCGAGTGAGAGGCGACCACCACGGGCCCCAGCTGATCGACTTCGATGCGGCCGAGCTCGGCCTGGACCTGCAGCAGCGCCTCTTTCACCAGCGCGCGAAAGCCGCCCGTGACCCCGAGCTGCCCCGGATCCGAAGATGCGCGATCGAAGGCTACCTCGGGACACAGGAGCAGCGCGTTGCGTCCCGAGGCCTCCAGCTGAGCGATGAGGTTGTAGGCGTTGCGCACCGCCCCTCCGGTCTTGCACGGCTGCCCGCTCGCGGTGGGACGGACGATGTTCTCGACGCAGTTATTGAAGCCGTGGAGGTACACCACCATGGAAACGGACGGTGAGGCGACAAAGCCGGTCGGCACGTACAGGAGCGCGCTCGGATGCTCGGCGGTCTTGGGGAAGGCGCCGGCATCCAGCGTCAGCAGATAGGTCCGCGGCCAGCGCGGCGCGGCGTCCGTGGTCACCGTCAAGTCCGCCGGCAGCGCATCCTCTGGAGCCGGTCCTTCGGCCTCCTCATAAGAGCATCCCAATCCGAGGCAGAACAGCGCAGCTCCGAGCCATCCGTAGTGACGCATGGCCGGGCTATAACATGGTTTGCGCGGCCCGGTAACTGTACTTTTATCGAGTACTTGACATCCCATTTGGACGCCTTGCGCGCTTTTCGGGATGGCGCTGCGCGGTGGACGACCCGTGGACGATCGCCCGGCGCGACTCGGGATGCAGCGACGGGACGATGGGCGCGACTCCCCGAACCTGTTTTTCTGGGAGCCCACCTACGCGCAGCTCACCCGCTTCCTGCGCGGCCAGCGCGACCGCCACGACCTGGTGATCGTCGGCGGCACCTACGAAGGCGACCGATTCGGCATCGAGCGTGATGTCCGGCGCGCCCTGCGGCGCCTGGGCACCAGCTATCTGGACGTCTTCCTGCTGTTCTGGACGCGCTCCCCCGAGCGGCTGTCAGCGGAGGCGCTGGCGACCTTGCGCGAGCTCAAACAGGCGGGGCTCATCCGCGCCTTCGGCTTCTCGACCCACGACCGCGAGCTGGCGACCACGGCGCTCGCCAGCGGCAACTGGGACGTCGTGATGACCCGCCACAGCGCCGCCCACCCGGGGGCCGAAGACCGGCTCTTGCCGCTGGCCCGGGAGCACGGGGTCGGCGTGCTGACGTTCAGCGCCGTTTGCTACACCCGCCTCCTGCGACCGCTGCCGGGCCGCCGCGCCGAAGCCGCGCTCCCCACAGCTGCAGAGTGCTACAGATACTCGCTGAGCCAGCCGGGCGTTACCGCCTGCATCAGCGCGCCGCGCGATCACCGCGAGCTGCGCGAGAACCTGGCCATCCTGCGCGAGCCGCAGCTGGAACTCCCACCCGAGCGCGCGGCGGCTCTACGCGCGCACGGCCGCCTGGTGCGCGATCAGAACCGGCGGTTTGATGCGCTCATCCGCAAGGGTCATGAAGGAAACCAGGAGGCCCCGGCGCCGCAGCAGCTCGGCGAGCTGCTGGCGCTGCTCATGGAGTCGGCCCCTCCATCGGCCCCGGACGCCGATGAGCCACTACCAGCCTTCGAGCTCGGTGGAGTGCCGCATCGGCGCGATCGCCCGCGCCGTACCACCTTGCCGGACCGAGCGGCGCACTAGACTGCGGGCAGATGAAGCGATGAACCTCGGCTCAACCGTGCGCGCGGTAACCATCCCAAACCATTCCCTTTGCCACGGCGCGCGCTTCACGCTTGCCGTCGGCGGCAGATTTGGCGAACATACAAAGATACACTCTGCTCCTCTTTCTGCGCTGGAGCTAGCTTTAAGTCCGCGGTGTTACGCCGCGGCAGATGATGACGAGCACTGGAATACGCAGTGGTGCGAGCTGCCGCTGGCGGCTCTTCTCAGCTCGCCCACCGCTGCCGAGCAAGTAGCTGCGGGAAGCGCCGCAGAGTGTTGCCGATTTACCGATTTCCCCTCGGAGACCGTGAGCGAGCTAGCTTTCCGTCCGCGGTGTTACGCCGCGGCAGAACCTGACAAGCACTGGATTACGCAGCGTTCCGCGCTGACGCTGGCAGCTCTTCGCAGCGTGGCTCTCTGCTGCCGAGCAAGTAGCTGCGGTCTCCGGGGGGAGTCTCTCTTTCACCACCATCGGCAGGAGTCGAGATCGTGAGCCTCGCCGCGCTCCTCCTGGAGCTCCGACCCCTGGTCGCATCCGTCGACGAGAACTGGAGCCGTATTCTCGATCTGCTGACCGAGCACAGCCGCCTGGCTGAGTATGAAGTGGCGCGGTTTTATGTGGCGCGAGCGATGGCGCCCAAGCTCGCCCAGCTTCTGCGCAGCGCCGAGCCGCACGAGCGGCGGCGGGCGGCTCGCGGCGTCGGCCTGACCTGCACTCGCGACGAGGCGGCGCGGCTCCTGCGCCCGCTCGTGAAGGATCCCGACCTGAGCGTGCGCGGCGCGGCGCGGGCTCAGGTCCAGCGCCTGGGCCTGACCGATGTGGCGCTGCCCGACACCCGGTTCACGCCCCGCCGCGGCGCCGCCCCCGCAGCCCGAGGGCTGTGGAACCCGACCGGCTGGAGCTTTGGCCTGCTTGGTGTGCCCGGGTCGGCGCGGCGCCGCAAGCCGCGGCCACCGCGGCAGAGCGCGCGTCTGGCCAAGCTCGGTCTGCCGCCGCTGCCCAGCGTGGCCGAGCTGCTGCGCTGGCTGGGGCTAGATTCGGAAGCCGAGCTCCGACGCCTGCAGCGCCCGGGCGCCGGACCCGGTGCTCCCTATGTGGAATTCACGATTCCGAAGGCCAGCGGCGAGCCGCGCCGGATCACCGCGCCGCGCCCCCGGCTCAAGAAGCTGCAGCGCAAGATCCTCGACGAGCTGCTCGTCAAGTGCGCCCCCCACGAGGCGGCGCACGGCTTTGTCCGCGGGCGCTCGGTGGTCAGCAACGCGCGGCCGCACGCCGGGGCGGCGCTGGTCATCAAGATGGATCTGCGCGACTTCTTCCCGACCATCCACTTCCGCCGCGTGGCGGGCCTGTTCCAGTACTACGGCTATGAGACCGAGGTGGCCGCGGCGCTCGCCTCGCTGTGCACCCACCGCCCGCAGCTGCCCGGGGGCCGCCCGCTGTGGCCCGGCGTGCTCCCGCAGGGGGCGCCGACCTCGCCGGCGCTGGCCAACATCCTGTGCCGGCGGCTCGACTCGCGCCTGGGCGGCCTGGCCCGGCGCGCCGGCGCTACGTACACGCGCTATGCCGATGACCTGACGTTCTCGTTCGCCACGGAGCCGGAGCGTCCGCAGGCCCTCGGGCGCTTCCTGTGGTGGGTGGATCAGGTATGCCAGCAGCTGGGTCCTGCACGCCGTCGCGCGGGTCACGGGCCGGGCGCGCTTGTATCCACCCCGTATCCCGGCCGCCCTTCAATCGCCGGCTTCGCAGCGGACGCGCCGCTCTGATCGCGAGCTCTAGGCGCCGCTGCCGGCCTGGCGCTGGTCGTGCGCCGGTGTCGCGGTCACGGGGTCACGGGGGTCACGGGTGTTCAGCTGCATCGCCACCGCGCCCACCGGCCGCGCCAGCACCAGGTACTCCGTTGCCGGCCAGCCCGCGGCCAGGAGCCGGGGCGCGAAGCGCTGCGCTAGCGTCGCCAGGATAAGCACCGACTCCATCATCGAGAAGCTGCTACCGATGCACTGGCGCGGCCCCGCGCTGAACGGAATGTAGGCATGGCGCGGGCGCCGCTTCTCCGCCTCGGCGTCGAGCCAGCGCTCGGGGAGAAACTCGTCCGGGTCCTCCCAATAGTCGGGATGACGGTGCAGGATGAGCGGACTTATTAGCACGGCGCCGCCCTTGTGAATCCGGCGCTGGCACACCACATCGTCTTCCTTGACGTGCCGGATGATGAGGTACGCCGGCGGGTGGAGGCGCAGGGTCTCGGAGATGACGGCGCGCGTATAGGGGAGGTGCTGCAGGTCGTCGACGCCCGGCACGCGGCCGCCGAGCACGCTGGCGAGCTCGCCGTGCAGCCGCGCCGCCACCTCGGGGTGCCGGTCCAGACGTGCCCATGCCCAGGTCAGCGCCACCGCCGTGGTCTCATGGCCGGCAAGCAGCATCGTGACCACCTCGTCGCGCAGCTGGCCATCGGTCATGCCCTCGCCGGTGTCGTCGTCGCGCGCCGCCATCAGCATGGACAGCAGATCGTCCGACTCGACCGGGCGGGCGCGCTTGGCCGCGATGATCTGATCGACCACTGCGAACAGGGTCTGCCGCGCGCGGCGGAAGTCGCGATCGTAGCGTGTGGGCAGGATCGGCGGCAAAAGGCGCAGCTTGGCGAAGCGCTCGGCGAGCTGCGTGTTGAGCAGATCCCAGGACGCCGCGATCGGCGCCGCCATGGCCGACAGCGCCGTGCCGAACAGCGCGTCGCCCACCACCTTGAGGGTCAGCTTCGACATCTCGCGCATCATCGGCAGCGACTGGCCCGCGTGCGCGACCGCCTGCCACCGCTCGGCCGTCTCGGCCGCCGCGGCGCTCATCGCCACGCCCATCTGCGCCAGGCGCTGGCGGTGGAAGGCGGGCTGCGCCAGGCGGCGCTGCCGCAGCCAGAAGCTGCCCTCGCTGGTGATAAGGCCATTGCCGAACAGCCGGCGCAGCATCCGGTACGAGCCGTGCTCCTTGGTGTAGTTGCTTGCGTTGTCCTGCAAGACGCGCTTGACGCCGTCCGCGCTGCAGATAAAAAAGGTATCGGTGAGCGCGTAGCGGTAGCGGGCGACGTCGCCGTATTGCTTGCGGATCGCGCTCCAGCGCGCGTAGGGATCTTCATGCCGCCCGCGCAGCACCGCAAAGAGCGAGACGCTCGCGGGACCGCGCGGCTCCTCGGCGGCACGGAACTCGGACGTTGTGGCGTTGGTGCTTTCCATGTTCATCCTTTCCTGCCGGTTGTGGGGGGGACATCGCAGTCGCCGCGCTCGATCCGCCGCATCTGCCGCTTGCCCTTGTCGGTGCAGAACGGGGCGAGCAGGGCGCAGCCAAGCTTGGCGAAGTGGCGCACCGCGCGCTCATCGGACCAGCCGCGCAGCGCGGCGGCGGCGAGCCAGCCGCTGGAGATCATCGAGCTCTGCTCGTAGATGATCGCGCTGCGCCCGCGGGCGGCGCGCGAGACGAAGCCGTTGCGGATCAGCGCCGCCAGCATCAGCTCGTGCCGCTGCCGCCGCCGCCTGGCGAGCTCCGCATCGAGCTGCACCAGCCGCGGCGACGCCTGCACCGCATCCACATACGAGAGCAGCACGAAGCGGAAGGCGAGCATGTTGCGCATCGCCCCGAGCGCCATCTTATAAAGAACAATCAGCGAGAACTCTTCCAGCGGCTCGGTAAAGACGGTGCGTCGGTTCAGCTCGTGCAGCTCCTCCAAAAGCGCCGCCACCAGCTCGTCCTTGGTGGCGAAGTGATAGGCGAGGTTGCCGGGGCTCATGTTCGCCGCCCGCGCCACGTCGCGCACGCCGACCCGGTTTAGTCCGTGCTCGTTGAACAGCGCGCGGGCGACATCAAGGATGCGCTGACGAGTCCCGCTCATACAACAAGATTAGGACGCTGACCTAATCGCCGCAAGGGCAATTTAGAACAGTGTTCTAATCTAACTCTTTCGGCAGCGCATCCATCTCGCACCGGCCCGCCCCTGGTGGCCGGCCACCGCCCGAGCTGCCCGCGCCCAGCGCCAGCGCGAGTCCGCCAAGAACTGCCAGCTCTCTAGCGGAGCGGGTGCGGGGAGTTGGACCAGCGCGCCGCGCGGCCGGCGAAGCAGCGACACGGATCGGCAACATAGGCGCTGCAACCGGCGCGGCGCTACTATATCCTTGGCCAGGCCCTGCCAAATTCCCTGACTACGACCCCGACTGCTTTTATGGAGACTCGATGCGCCTTGACTCGCAGAGACACCTGTTTGACATCCCCGATGAAGTCACCTACCTGAACTGCGCGTATATGTCGCCGCTGACGCGCGCCGCGGTCGCTGCGGGCGAGGCCGGGATGCGGCGCAAGACGCAGCCGTGGAAGACGACCGCGCCGGACTTTTTCACCGAGTCCGAGACCGCGCGCGGCCTGTTCGCGCAGCTCATCGGCGCGACGGCAGAGGATGTCGCAATCATTCCCTCGGTAAGCTACGGCATCGCCATTGCCGCGCGCAACCTGACCCTCGCTCCCGAGCAGCACGTCCTGCTGCTCGCCGAGGAATTCCCGGCCGATGTGTATCCCTGGCGCGAGCTGACGCGCGACCGGCCAGGCGCGGTGGTCACGCTGCCGCGACCGGCGGATCACGACTGGACGCGCGCGCTCGTGGGCGCGATCAACGAGCGGACGGGAATCGTCGTCGCGCCCAACTGTCACTGGACGGACGGCGGCTTTATCGATCTGCACCGCGTCGGGCAGCGGAGCCGGGAGGTCGGCGCGGCGCTGGTCGTCGACGCCACCCAGTCGCTCGGCGCGGCGCCGCTGGACATCGCCGCGGTGCAGCCGGACTTTCTCGTCGTGGCGAGCTACAAGTGGCTGCTCTGCCCGTACAGCACGGGCTTCATCTATGTCGCGCCCCGGCACCAGCAGGGTCGGCCGCTGGAGCAGGGCTGGCTCGGGCGGGGCGGCAGCGAGAACTTCGCCACGCTGGTGAACTATCGCGATGACTTCCAGCCCGGAGCGCGCCGCTTCGACATGGGCGAGCGGGCCAACTTCGCCCTGATGCCGGCCGTCATCGCGGCGCTGCGCCAGCTGCTCGCCTGGGGAGTCGAGAACATCGCCGAGACGCTGGGCGAGCGCACGGCGCAGATCGCCGCGCAGGCCGAGCAGCTTGGCTGCGCGGTCAGTCCGGCACCACTGCGCGCCCGGCACATGCTGGGCCTGCGCTTCAATCAGCCGGTCCCCCAGGATCTCGCGGCGCAGCTGGCCGCGTCGCAGGTGTACGTAAGCCTGCGCGGCAGCGCCATCCGTGTCTCGCCGCACCTGTACAACACCGATGCCGACGCCCAGCGGCTCTTCGCGGTGTTGCGCCGCGTGCTCCGCCTGTCCTGAGCCAACACCAACCCGCGGGATCAGTGCTCATCGACCCACTCAGGGAACCGGCGGCTCGCAGGTGCCGGGACCGGTCCAGCACAGCGAGTAGATGCAGGTCCCGGCGGCGCAGTCGGTGTCGCTCGTGCAGGCGCGGCGCGTGCAGCCGTGCTCGTCGGCGCGAGCGTCGCCGGTGCGACACTCGGTCTGGGCCGGGCAGGAGTAGCCGGCGGTGCACGGAGTCGGCTCACAGCCACCGCCGGCGCCGCAGCGCTCGCCGGCCGGGCAGGAGCCGGTGGTGCAGCGCGGGACGCAGCTCCGCACCCGCAGCTCCGCCGGGCAGCATAGGGCCATGCGCGGCACGCTGCACACCGGCTGCGAAACAGAGGCGCAGTCGCCGTCCATGGCGCACTCACTGTCACAGCGGCCCGGAATTCCGCAGCCGCGGGGAGCCCCGGGCGGCAAGCAGCTGGTGCCGCTCTTGCAGTCACTGTCCTTGCGGCAGCCGCTGCCGCCGCCGTCACCAGGGTTGCATGCGGTGAGCCAGAGGGTCGCGAACAAGACGACAGAGACGCTTCGCATACCCCCTGTTTAACAGAATGCCCGGCCGACCTCAATCCGCTTGCGCGCGGCCGCGGCTAGAACTTCAGCCGGTCCATCTCCTGGCCCAGGAAGTCGGGCGCCAGGTGGGCATAGATCATCGTCATCTTGACATCGCTGTGACCCAGGATCTTCTGCAGCGCGAGGATGTTGCCGCCCTGCATTACATAGTGGCTGGCAAAGGAATGCCGGCAGATGTGAAAGGGGTGCGCCGGGACCCGCACGCCAGCGGCGCGCAGGAGGCGCGGCAGCCCGAGCAGCGCGTGCGTCGAGCGCCCCTTGCCGCGCTCCACCGGGAACACCAGCCCTTCGGGGGTCAGCGGGCAGTGCGGGTGCCACGCTTGCAGCACCGGGACGCAAGCTGTAGGCAGGCGCAGGTGGCGGGGCTGGCCGGACTTGGGCGTGCTCCGATGGCTGCGCGCGACGGTCAGGCGCTGGGTCTGCAGATCCAGGTCCTGCCAGCGCAGCCCGAGCAGCTCGCCCTTGCGCAGGCCGGTGTGCAGGGCCAGGTGGACGCACGCCGCCAGGCAGCGGTCGCGCCGGCGGCCCGCGCCGGGCTCGGCGGCGCAGCGGAGGATGCTCACCACTTCTTCTTTACTGAAGAAATCGGCGCTGGTCGGCGCGACCGGCCGCTCCAGCCCTCGCAGCGGATTGTGCGGCACCACGCCGAGCCGCTGCGCCCACGAAAAGACCCGGCTCAGGTAGGCGAGCGCCGCGCGGACGCTGGCCGGCGAGTGGGTGCGCCCGAGCTCATCGCGCAGGCGCGCCACGTCGACAGATTGGATCGCGTCCGCGCGGAGGGAGCCGAGGCGCGGCAGCACCCGGCGCAGGCACTTGCCGGCATGGACGCGATACTCGGCGAGGTCCTTGATGCGCGGGCGGCTGTACTCGCAGAGGAAGCGCTCGACGAGCGCGGCCAGGGTGGGCGCAGCGGGCGCGGGCTCGGGGATGCCGATGATGCCGCGGGCGACTCGGCTCTCGACCTCAAGGAGGTAGCGCCGCGCCAGCTCGCGGGTCGGCTGGTGACTGGCGCGCATCCGGCGCGTACCATCGGCGTCCTTATAGCGTACATACCAGCGCGTCCCACGGCGTACGATGTCCCCCATGATCGCGATCGGCCCCCATCCGCATCGTATCACGGGCCGCGTATCCTGATCGTATCCACGCGGCGGATGCGGTTGCGCGACGGTGAATTTCGGCGACCGGGTAGCCGCGCGGCGCCGCGAAGCTGCAAGTACCCAAGATGCTTGATCTATCCGGAGCGGAGCCTGGCATCAGGTATGCCAGCAGGAAGGGTTCACCGAGAACGCCGCCAAGCGCCGAGTCCTCCGGCGCTGTAACCAGCAGCGGATTACCGGCGTGGTCGTAAACGGCGGGCTGTCGATCCCGCGCGCCGCCCGCCGCGAGTTCCGCGCCACCTTGCACAACTGCCGCCGCTACGGAGTCGCCGCGCAGGCGCGCGGGCGCAAGGACTTTCGCGCTTATCTACTCGGCTTTGCGTCGTATGTGAAGATGGTGCAGCCGGCGCTTGGCAAGAAGCTGCTTCAGGAAGTGCGCGAAATCTTGCGCGAAGACAGCGCCAAAGACCCGCCGAGCAGCTGAGCTACCCGCGGCAGCAGCGCCAGGCGCGTCCTGACCCGCTTCAGCTCTAAGAAACTTCGGCGGCGGCGACGTGCTTGAGCGCCTCGCGCTGGCTGAGGGGGCTGAGCTCGGCGCTGTGCTCGCGGACGTAGTCCCGCACCCACTGCGGATCGGTCCGCGCGTACTGCCGCAGCGCCCAGCCGATGGCCTTGCGCAGGAAGAACTCGCGCGACGACAGAGCAGGGGCCAGGCAGTCGGTGAGCAGCTCCAGATCCGTGTCCTTTTTCAGCTGCAGCTGGCACAGGATGGCGCTCCGCCGCTTCCACAGATCGTCGCTGCGGCTCCAGGTGCGCATCACCTGGGCGACCGCCCGCGGCTCCTTGCGCAGGAGCGCGCCCAGCCGGTGCGTCGCCAAGGTGTCTACATAGTCCCACCAGGCCCCGCTTACGATCATCTCTTCATACATGGGCAGCGCGTCGAGGTCCTGGAACGGCCGCGCCAGGCGGTGCCCGCTGAGCTCGATGGCGGCGTAGCGCTCTTCGCGAAACTGCGCGGCGCGGAAAAGCCCCAGCACCGCCTCCCGCCACGGCGCCGCCGAGTCGAAGCGCAGCGTTGCGAACAGCCGCTTGAAGATGGCGCGCATGGGCACCGCGGGCACTCCGTGGTAGGGCAGGGCGGACTTCATATACGCCTGCATGCTCGCGGCGCGTTCCGGATCGGCGACGCGCTGAAGCTCTGCGCGGACCTGCAGCAGGAGGTCGGTGCTCTGTTTGGTCTGGGCCATTCAGCGCGTCATACAGGCCCGCCCGCCCCCGGGTCAAGGGGGACGGTGCGACTACGTCTGCTGTCAGTCAGTGAAAGTTACGCGACGGCGCAGCGATGGGCTCGCCGGAGGCCGCGGAGCCGCGCAGCGCTTCTGCCAGATCGTGGAACTGCAGTCCCTTGATGCTCACCGAGTCATGCTGGCGCTGCAGCTGTCCTTCGACGAGGAGGCCCGAGGCGCCGAGCAGCACTGCGCGGTACTGCTCAAAGACCGGCGGCGCGACGATCAGGTTCAGGAGTCCGCTCTCGTCTTCCAGGGTCATGAAGAAGAAGCCGCGCGCGGTGGCCGGCCGCTGGCGGACGATGATCAGCCCGGCCGCCCGCACGAGCCTTCCATCGGGCAGCGCGGTCAGCTCGCGGGCGGTCGCCACGCCCCGCGCACGCAGCGCCTCCCGGCACAGCGCCATCGGGTGCGGACCAACGGTGATCGAGGTTCCCTGATAGTCGGCCTGGATGCGCTCGGCGAGCGACATGGCCGGCAGCGGTGAGCGCGGATCCACGGTCTCGTTAAGCAGCCCGCCGCGGCTTGCGACCAGCTCACTGACCTGCCACAGCGCGTCGCGGCGGGTCGGCTTCTCACCAAGGCTGGCGAAGGCGCCGATCTCGGCCAGGGTGGTCAGCTCGGCGGCGCTGAGCTCGGGGCAGCGCCGCTGCAGCTCGCCGATCGAGCGGAAGGGTCCAGCGGCGCGCGCCTGCACCAGCGCTTCACCGGAAGACTGAGCCAGCCCGCGCACAAAGCGCAGTCCGATGCGCAGGGTGTTGGTGGTGCGGCGTCCCGCCGGCGGCGCGTGATCCGCCGCTGCTTTGCCATTCGTCGCGGGCCGCTGGCCGTCGCCCGGCTCGATGGTGCAGCGCCAGTCCGAGGCGTTCACGTCCACCGGCCGGACGCGGACGCCGTGCCGCTGCGCATCTTTCACCAGGGTTGCCGGATGATAAAAGCCCATCGGCCAGGCGTTGAGCAGCGTGGTGTAGAACACCGCCGGGTGGTGACCCTTCAGGTACGCGCTGGCGTAGGCGATGATGGCAAAGCTTATGGCGTGCGACTCGGGGAATCCGTACTGCGCGAACGAGGTGATGGCGGCGACAATCTGCTCTTGCGCGGCGGCGTCGATGCCGTTTTTCACCATTCCCATGCGCAGCTCGCTGACCAGCGCCTGCATGCGCGTCTGGCTGCGCTTGCTGTCCATGGCGCGCCGCAGCTGCTCGGCCTGGCCCCCGGAGAAGCCGGCGGCGACCATCGCCACCCGCATGATCTGCTCCTGAAACAGCGGGATTCCCAGGGTCCGCTCCAGGATCGGTCGCAGCGCGGGGTGCGGGTACGAGACAGACTCCTGGCCGCAGCGCCGGCGCAGGTAGGGGTGGACCATCTTGCCGATGATGGGACCGGGGCGGATGAGCCCGACCTGCACCACCAGATCATAGAAGCGGCTCGGCTGCACGCGCGGCAGGATGGCCATCTGGGCGCGGCTCTCGACCTGGAAGACGCCCACCGTGTCGGCCTGCTGGAGCTGGCGGTAGACCACCGGATCGTTGTCGGGCAGAGCGGCGATGTCGAACGGGACGCCGTCGTGCTGCGGCACCAGGCGAATGGCTTCCTCAAGCGCCGCCATCATGCCAAGGCCCAGCAGATCGATCTTCACGATTCCCAGATCCGCGCAGTCGTCCTTGTCCCACTGGATGACCACCCGCCCGGCCATGGTCGCCGGCTGCAGCGGGACGACCTCGTCGAGCCGACCGGCGGCGATGATCATCCCGCCGGGGTGCTGGCCGATGTGGCGCGGCAGATCCTGAATCTCGCCAAAGACCTGGGCGAGCTGCGCGACCCGCTCATCGTCCGGATCGAGTCCGGCGCGCACGAGCTGGCGATGCAGGGGCGGGGCCTCGGACTCTGCTGCCTCGTCCGTGGTGGCCGCGGCCTCGCCTTCGCTCGCGGCGGCGGGATCTTCGTAGTGGCTCAGCTGGGCGCTCAGCTTGTCGAGCGCCGCTGTTTCGAAGCCGAGCACCTTGCCGATGTCGCGCACCGCGCTGCGGCCGCGATAGCTGATGACGACGGCGGTGAGGGCGCAGCCGTGGGCGCCGTACTTGCGGTAGAGGTACTGGATGACCTCCTCGCGCCGGCTGCCCGAGGGGAGGTCGAGATCGATGTCCGGCCACTCGCCGCGCTCTTCGGAGAGGAAGCGCTCGAACAGCAGATCCATCTTCAGCGGATCGCAGGCGGTGATGCCGAGCGCGAAGCACACCGCAGAGTTGGCGGCGCTGCCGCGCCCCTGCACCAGGATGCCGCGACTTTTACAGAACTGAATGATGTCCCAGACGATCAGGAAGTAGCCCGACAGACCCAGCTTGGCAATCAGGAGGAGCTCGCGATCGAGCTGGGCGCGCGCGCGGTCCGTATAGGGGCGGAAGCGCGCCGGCGCGGCATCGAACGTGATGGCGCGCAGGAAGTCGTGCTGGCTGTCGCCGGGGGGCAGCGGGAAGTCGGGGAACTTGTAGCCGAGATCGGCCAGGGTGAAGCGGCAGCGCGCCGCCAGCTCGGCGGAGTAGGCGACGGCGGCCGGCAGCTCGGGCAGGAGCGCCGCCATCTCGGTCGGACTCTTCAGGTGGCGCTCGGCGTTGCGCAAAAGGTGTGTGCCGGCGGCGGCGAGCGTGACTCCCTCGCGCACGCAGGTCAGCACATCGCACAGCAGCAGCTTGTCCGGCGTGGTCATGCGCACGTCGTTGGTGAGCACCAGCGGGACCTGGTAGCTCTTCGCCAGCGCCAGCAGCGCGGCGTTGCGGCGGTCCTCCTGCTCATCGAGGTGCACCTGCAGCTCGACGGCGAGGTTGCGCGGCCCGAAGATGCCGCGCAGCTCGTCGAGCGTGCGGGTGGCGGCTTCCGCGTCCTGGCGATCGAGCGCCGCCCCGAGCTGACCTTCGCCGCCGCCGGTAAGGGCGATGAGGCCGGGCGCGTACTCCTCCAGCCCGGCGAGGGTCAGGGGCTCGGCGTCCGGTCCGGTGGCGCGCGGGCGCAGCTTCTCCCGGGTAAGCAGGCGACACAGGTTGCGGTAGCCGGCGGCGCTCTCGCACAAAAGGAGCAGCGGGTGGCCGTCGACGCTGACCTCAGCCCCGCAGAGCGGGCGCACGCTGGCCTGCTGCGCCGCCTTGGCGAAGCGCGGCGTGCCGTACAGACCGCCGCTGTCGGTCAGGGCCAGCGCGGTGTGTCCGAGCTCGGCGGCGCGGGTGACCAGGTCCTCGGGGAGCGCGGTGCCGGTGAGGAAGCTGAAGGCGCTCTTGCAGCGCAGTTCGACGTAGGGGATCACGGGCGGCGCTCCGGTTGCATCGGTTGACGAGAGGTTCCCTTGGGCTCGGCTCGTGGCGGCGCGGCTGACGGCTCAGTCGTAGCGGGCGTCCAGGTACCAGCGGTCGGCGCGCAGATCGTGGAACAGCCGGTACAGGCCCCCGTCGTGCAGCTCGACGTCGTAGTAGTCGCGCAGGGTGCGCGCGCCGCGGTCGTCGCGCAGCCGGTAGGGGCCGCCGCAGAGACGGACCGGACCGGCGTCCGCCTCGGTATGGACGAACTCGGCGAGCGCGCCGCGCGCCTTCACCGTGGCGGCGGGCGGCGGG